>JBDLRO010000283.1:0-6279 GCA_039800025.1 Actinomycetota bacterium
GTCCCGGATGCTCTCGCCCTTGTTGATGCTCGAAGCCGAGACATTGAACGTCATCACATCTGCCGAGAGACGACGGGCAGCGGTTTCGAAGCTCACTCTGGTTCGGGTGGAGTCTTCGAAGAAGAGACTGACGATCGTTCTGCCCGTCAACGCAGGAACCTTCGGGACGGGTCTCGAATTGACCTCCGCCATTGCCTGGGCCGTCTTCAGGAGCCGAACGAGACCCGGGGCACCAAGATCCGCGATCGAGATCAAGTGCTTCATCGAAGTTCGCCTTCGGCGATTCGTACACCGGTGTCGTCCGCCACCACGTCGGCTGTTCGGCTGGTCGGCAAGTTCTTGCCGACGAAGTCAGGACGAATCGGCAATTCCCGATGGCCTCGATCCACCAGAACGGCGAGTTGGACTCGTCCAGGACGACCGAATTGCGCAAGCGCATCCAGGGCGGCCCTCACGGTCCTTCCCGTGAACAACACGTCGTCGACGAGAACGACAGTGGCTCCAGTCAGGTCTCCGTCGATGGTGCTGGTCGAGATGGCAGTCACCGGACGGAGCGAAATGTCGTCGCGAAACAACGACACATCGAGAGAGCCGAAGTGTGTGCTCACCTCACCGCGAATCGTGCGCACCGATGCGACCAGGCGCTCGGCCAACCACACTCCTCCTCGCTGGATACCGATGATGTGCAGCGGGTCTGCGTGATGGTTTCGCTCGATGATTTCATGGGCCATGCGGGTCAGCACACGGGAGACATCGTCGCGCGCCAGCACATACGCAACCGTTGGGGACTCGGACAACGACGAATGGTCGCAGGAAGTGGTGCCGCCACCTCGGGGCACGTCAATTTGTTCCCTCGAGCGGGGATCCTTCGACACCATTCACCTCCGTACGAGCCTCACAGGACCCGCTTCACGGTCAGAGAGAAACTATCAGTTGTCTCGAAGGTGGGTGAGGAACCCACTCAGATCCTCGGGCAGTTCGGACTGGAAAGTGATCTTCTCACCCGTTGTCGGATGGCTGAAGGAGAGCCGATAGGCGTGGAGGAACGGGCGCTTCACATTCACACCAGACCTTGCTCCCCCATACACCGGATCACCGACGACCGGATGTCCCACCGCGCGGAGATGGACACGAATCTGATGCGTCCGCCCAGTCTCCAACTCGCATTCGAGATATGCCATGTGCGGATAGTCGAATTGCTGGAGGACGGTCACATGTGTTCGAGCCTCCTTGCCGCTCGAAACGATGGCCATCCGCAATGGATCCTGAGGGTCGCGCGCGATCGGAGCATCTATCGTGAACTCGTTATCCGAGGGCCTTCCCCACACGAGCGCGCGATAGGTGCGCTGAACTTCGTGTCCGGCGAGCATCTCCGTCAACCGCTGGAAGGCAGACGCGCTCCGAGCGACCACCAGAAGACCTGACGTTCCCTGATCCAACCGGTGAACGATGCCGGGACGATTGGGAGAGCCCACTCCTGCTATTTCCGGGTATCGGGCGAGCAGACCGTTCACCAACGTGCCGCTGTGATGTCCGGCAGCCGGATGAACGACCAGCCCAGCAGGTTTGTCGACAACGACGATGTCCGGATCCTCGAACACAACGTCGAACCCGACCTGTGCTTCGGCTTCTGGCCGTTGGGGTTGGGGAATGCATGTCTCATCGATGGCGACGACCGCTCCAGAGGACATCCGCTGCTTGCCGCTATGAGCGATGACCCCATCGACTCTCACGCCGTCGGAGGCGATCACTGCTGATGCATCGGACCTGCTGACATCGGCCAACAATGCCACGATTCGATCCAGGCGCTCGCCAGCGAGTGCGGCGGGAATCGTTTCTTCGATCATGCTGGTATCAGTCGGATTTCAGCGACTTCGGAGCCCGCAAGTACAACCAGAGAAGGAAGACGCCGCCGACATTGACGGCAATGTCGGCAACGTTGAAGATGGGGAACCATTGGAAGTCGATGAAGTCCACTACTTTTCCCCGCAGCCATCCCTCATTGCGGAAGAGTCGGTCGATGATGTTGCCAAGCGCTCCTGCGACGACGAGACCAACGGCCAGACTCATGCGAGGGTCGTTCTGTCGGCGAATCGAAAGCACGAGCGCAACCACGACGAGCATGGCGACGACCCCGATGACGGGACCCCAACCTCTCCCTCGTCCAAAGGCCATACCGCTGTTGAAAGCGAGATTGAACTGCAGAGTCCACACGACGTGCACCACGCGGCCATCGTTCAACTGCGAGACCGCCCAGTGCTTCGTGAGCTGGTCGATGGCGATGACCAGTCCCACGACCAGTGCGATGATGAGACTTCCCCTCGACGACCCCCTGATTCGTGATTGTCGATGAGAATCAGGACGATCGTCCGAGTCCAGAGACGTCACCTACCTACGGCCGATCCAACCGACTCGCTCCTCCACCAGTTCCGTCGCCCAAGGAATGACCTCCAAGCGCTCACGAGGAATTGGTCGAGTCGAGACGATGCTGTAGCCGTAGTCGCCAGTCTCGATCCGATTGAGTGCGGCGTCGATCTCTTCGACAGTCTGACGAGCCTGATCCGAGAGCACGCGATCGCGCTCGCGCTCGACGGCCATCGTGTCGCCTTCACCGCCGTCCTCGTCGAACTGATCGTCTCCCATACCCGCTTCTTCGATGAGCTTCTCGCGCTCGGTGTCCAACCGCTCCGCCTGACCCATCAATCGCGCCTTTTGCTCGAGGAGCAAATTGCGTTGTGCCCTCAAAAAAGTGAGATCGAAGTCCTTGTTCGCGATGATTCCGTCATTCGAAACAGCCTTCTTCCCGGGTACGGGAGGCTTGACGAATGCTGGCTTCGGTTCCGGCTTCGCGGTGGCTTTCGTTGCGACGGTCGGTGCCTCCTTGGCCGGAGCGACTGGCGCCGAACTCTTTGCGACAGCTGCCCGCGCAACGTTCTTCGCGACAACCTTCTTCGCGACAGCCTTCTTCGCGACAGCCTTCTTCGCGACAGCCTTCTTCGCGACAACCTTCTTCGCCGGCGCCTTCTTCACGGGTGCCTTCTTCGCGACAACCTTCTTCGCCGGCGCCTTCTTCGCGGGTGCCTTCTTCGCTGAAGCCTTGACCGCCTTCTTGGCTGTCGACTTCTTGGCAGTCGACTTCGCCGCCTTTTTCGCTGAAGCCTTGACCGCCTTCTTCGCACTCGTCTTCTTGGCCGAAGACTTCGCTGCCTTCTTGGCTGGCGCCTTCTTGGCCGAAGCTTTCACTGTCTTCTTCGCTGGCGCCTTCTTTGCCGGTGCCTTTGTCGTCTTCTTGACTGGAGTTTTCTTCGCGGAGGCCATCACCATCATCCTTCTCGGGGATCCTTCTCGGACATCTTCTCCCACCTCCTTCTCGGAGGCGAACACGAGAAGACCCCACTGATGCTACAGCCGCTGCGAAGACAGCGAGTCAGGTCGCGACCGATATCCCCACGAATACTGGTTCGCCATCGAGATCGGTGTTCGGTACATCGTTGGTCCAGTCGACTGAAACGGCAAGGGTCTCCGACTTCACCGTCTCCATGAAGGGCATCACACTGCGACGCAACAGCTCAGGAACACCGAGCGACAGCGTGATGCGATCGCTCACATTCAGTTTGCTCTCCCTGCGCTCTTGCTGCACCAAGCGAATCAAGTCACGAGCAATTCCTTCTGCCTCGAGAGCCGGCGTCACCACGGTGTCGAGCGAAATGATTCCCTCTCCATGGGCAAATGTCGCACTTGCATCGGTGTTGGCAGCAACGACCTTCAACGTGTACTCACCATCGAACAACTCGATGCCGCCGGCCACGACAACGCCCTCGTGATGGTGCCAATCCCCGGCTTTGACAGCTTTGATGACTTCCTGGGTCCTACCACCGAGCCGAGGTCCGAGAGCGGCGGGAACGACCTGCAAGACCGTCGACGACATCTCACCTGTGGCCTCGCGCAATTCCACGGCCTTCACGTTGACCTCATCGGCGATCAGTGAAACATAAGGAGCCAAACTCGACGCGTCCGGGTGCGACACCGTCAACGACGACAATGGCAATCGAACCCTCAGTGAATTGCTCTTGCGAATCGAAAGGGCAACCGAGCAGACATCTCTCACTCGGTCCATCGCCGTCACGAGAGCATCATTGGCCGGAAGCTCGTCGGGGTTCGGCCAGTCCGCCAGGTGGACACTCTGGCCGGGAACGAGCCCTCGGTAGACCTCGTCGGACAGAAGGGGCAGGAGGGGTGCCGTGACGCGACACAGAACGACGAGGGTCGTGTGCAGCGTGTTGACAGCCCTGTTTTCTCCACTCCAGAAGCGATCCCGAGAACGCCGGATGTACCAATTGGTCAGAACATCGAGAAAGTCTCGAACCCGAACGCAGGCGGAAAACAGATCGTAGGCATCGAGGTCTCGCGTGACTTCCACGATCATGCGCCTCGTCTTGGCCAGGACGTAGCGATCGAGAAGGTGGTCCGAGGAGGCGTCGAAAGTTCCCCGAACACCTTCGGCATTGGCATACAGGCTCAAGAAGTACCAGGAGTTCCAGAACGGCAGGAGCACCTGGCGAACCGTGTCGCGAATTCCGTTTTCCGTCACCGAGAAATCCGAGCCACGCAGGATCGCAGAGGAAAGCAGATACCAGCGCATCGCATCCGCCCCATAGGTGTCGAACACCACCATCGGATCCGGATAGTTGCGGAGGCTCTTCGACATCTTCTGCCCGTCGTCGCCGAGGACGATTCCGTGACTCACACATGTCGAGAATGCAGGTCGGTCGAACAAAGCGGTCGCCAGGACATGGAGCGTGTAGAACCATCCACGGGTCTGCCCGATGTACTCCACGATGAAGTCCCCTGGATAGTGGTCCTCGAACCACTGCGTGTTCTCGAAGGGATAGTGCACTTGAGCGAACGGCATCGACCCGCTCTCGAACCAGCAATCCAGAACCTCCGGCACGCGACGCATCATCGACTTGCCCGTCGGATCGTCTGGGTTCGGTCGAACGAGATCATCGATCGCTGGTCGATGAAGATCCGTGATCGTCACGCCGAAGTCGCGCTCGAGTTGGTCGACGCTGCCGTAGACGTCGACCCGAGGATGATCGGGATCGTCGCTCTTCCATACCGGGATCGGAGAACCCCAGAACCGATTTCGACTGATCGACCAATCTCGAGCATTTGCGAGCCACTTCCCGAACGAACCTTCTTTCAAGTGCTCGGGGACCCACGTGATCTGCTGGTTCAACTCCAGCATTCGATCCTTGATCTTCGTCACTTCGACGAACCATGACGAGATTGCTCGATACACGAGAGGTTCCGCACAACGCCAGCAATGCGGGTACGGGTGATCGTAGGAGTCATGCCGAAGAACGATCCCGCGTTCCTTGAGAGCGCGAATTACAGATGGATTCGCCTCGAACACATGAACTCCGGCCCACGGCTCGATCTCCGAGGTGTAACACCCGTGGCTGTCCATCGGGCAAATCGTTGGGATACCCGCTGCCTGACAGGTCAGCTGGTCTTCCTCACCGAAACCGGGAGCCATATGGACGACCCCTGTTCCGTCGTCGACGGTCACGAAATCGCCCGGCAACACGCGAAAAGCTCCGCTCGTACTGGCGAAGAAGTCGAACATCGGTCGGTACGTGCGACCGACGAGATCCGAGCCGCGCACCGTTCCGACGAACGTCGCCTCTCCCAGTTCACGCTCATACGCCGACAGTCGCTCCGAGGCGATGATCACGCGTTCACCGTCGACGTCGAGAATCGAATACTCGACATCAGGATTCACAGCGAGGGCAAGATTCGCGGGAAGGGTCCACGGAGTCGTCGTCCAAACGAGAATGCTCTCACCGGAGTCGAGCGAGAATCGAACGGTGACCGCAGGGTCCTGCCGATTCCGATAGACGTCGTCCATTCGAGTCTCGGTGTTGCTGAGAGGAGTCTCACATCTCCAGCAATACGCGAGGACCCTGAATCCCTCGTAGACGAGACCCTTGTCGAACAGGGTCTTGAAGGCCCACATCACACTCTCCATGTACGGGAGGTCGAGCGTCTTGTAGTCGTTGGAGAAGTCGACCCAACGAGCCTGGCGATTGACGTATCTCTCCCACTCGTTCGTGTATTTGAGGACACTGGAGCGACAGAAATCGTTGAACTTGGCCACACCGAAAGCCGAGATTTCGGGATGGCCCGAGATGCCGAGCTCCTTTTCTGCTTCGACTTCGGCCGGAAGGCCGTGACAGTCCCATCCGAAACGCCTCTCGACACGCTGTCCGCGCATCG
>JBDLRO010000284.1:0-2950 GCA_039800025.1 Actinomycetota bacterium
AGGACGTTCTCGAAACGGACTTGATCGTCCTGTGGGGCACGAACGTGGCCAACAATCAGCCGGTGTTCACGAAATACCTCTACGAGGCGAAGCGCAACGGAGCCCGAGTCGTCGTCATCAACCCGTACCTCGAACCCGGTCTCGACCGTTACTGGGTTCCTTCGAAGCCCGAATCCTTTCTGTTCGGCACGAAGATCTGCGATCTCCACGTGCCGGTTCGACCCGAGGGGGACGTCTCACTCGCAAATGCTCTCGTGAAGGTTCTCGCTGAATCGGGGGATGTCGACGAGGAGTTCATCGGATCGCACACGTCGGGATGGAACGATCTCGTTCGACATCTCTCGACCCGATCCCTCGAAGATCTCCTGAGCGAGGCGGGGGTCGATCGTGCGACGTTCGAGGAACTGGTCGATGCGTACACGAAGTCGAAGGGCGCCATCTTCGTCTGGAGCATGGGCATCACGCAGCATCGATACGGCGTCGAAGGCGTGCAGGCGATCGTCAACGTTGCTCTCGCCCGCGGCAATGTCGGTCGAGACGGCGCGGGGCTGATGCCGATTCGCGGCCATTCGGGCGTCCAAGGCGGCGCCGAGATGGGCGCCTACGCAACGGCATTCCCTGGTGGCATCGGAATCGATGCAGAATCTGCCCGCCACTTGGAGCAGGTGTGGGGGTTCCCAGTTCCCGATCGCGAGGGAATCACTGCGCCCGAGATGATTCTCGCCGCCGAGAACGGCGACCTCGACATCGTCTTCCTCGACGGGTCGAACCTCCTCGAGATCATGCCCGATCCGCAGCGAGTGGCACAGGCTCTCGAGCGAATACCTCTTCGGGTTCACCAGGACGTCGTGTTGACATCACAGATGTTCGTCGACGGCGATGATGTGATCCTGCTTCCGGCTGCGACGCGGTACGAACAAGAAGGCGGGGGTACGAGTACGACGACTGAACGGAGGATCGCGTTCAGTCCGCAGGTGGTCGATCCACCCGGTGAAGCTCGCAGTGAGTGGCGGATCTTCGCCGAACTCGCGGTTCGCGTCGAACCTCGACTCGCTAAGCATTTCGATTGGGCGGACAACGCCGTTCTGAGAACCGAGATCGCCGACGTCGTGCCGATGTACCGAGGAATCGAGACTCTGGAGAACGTCCACGATGCCGTGCAATACGGAGGACGGCACCTGTGTGCCGGTGGCGTCTTTCCCACTGAATCGGGTCGGGGTGCATTCACTGTCGTCGACGTCCGTCCCCAACAACTTCCGGACGGATCGTTCTTCCTCAGCACCCGAAGGGGAAAGCAGTTCAACTCGATGGTCTTCGCCGAGAAGGATCCGCTCACGGGTGCTGCTCGAGATGCCGTGTACATCGATATCGACGACGCAGCTCGTCTCGGAATCGCGGATGGAGATGCGGTTCGTGTCACGAACACGACGGGGACGATGATCGGAACCGCCCACCTCGTTCGCATTGCGGCAGGATCGATTCAGGTGCATTGGCCCGAGGGCAACGTCCTCATCGATGCGCACGTGAATGCGGATGCGAGCAGAATCCCCGACTACAACGCGATCGTCACAATCGAACGGATCGCATCAACCCCCCGATTCGACGACGCAGTCGAGGTACCGAAGTGAATGAAGCCGTTGGAACTCCCCCGAACCCGAGTGACACGAGTGGAACCGACGCACGAGTTCGACGAGCTCTCGCCTCGGGTGCTCTCGACCTCGCGGCCATCGTCGTGTTCATTTCGATCGGCCGACGCAATCACGACGAGGATCCCTCGCTGACCGGCTTCCTCGGCACGCTCGCACCGTTCGTGATCGCGCTCGCAGTCACATGGTTCATCGCACGAACATGGCGCGACCCCATCAGCTCGAAAGCGGGCGCAACGGTCTGGATCGGCACGGTGGCAATCGGAATGACGCTGAGACGATTCGTCTTCGATGACGGCACTGCGACGGCGTTCATCATCGTCGCCTCGGTCTTTGTCGGAGTTCTCGTCAACGGCTGGCGGACCTACGCCCGATTCAGAGCAAATTCGTGATGGCGCCCTTTTCGGCCCCCTGAGCCAGCCGGGCGTACTTGCCGAGAACACCGCTCGTGTACCGAGGCGGATTCGGCGTCCACCCCTCGCGCCTCGCGGACAACTCCGAGTCGTCGACGAGGAGATCGAGCGAAAGCGTCGACACATCGATGCTGATGCGGTCACCGTCACGCACGAAGGCGATGGGACCCCCATCCACTGCTTCAGGAGCGACGTGCCCGATGCAGAATCCCCACGTGCCTCCACTGAAGCGGCCGTCCGTGATCAATGCACAGTCGTGGCCTCGGCCCGCTCCTTTCAGCGCTCCGGTGATCGCGAGCATCTCGCGCATTCCAGGTCCGCCCTTGGGTCCTTCGTAACGGATGACGAGAACGGTCTGGGGCTGGATCTCGCCAGCCATGATCGCTGTCATCGCACCGTCTTCACCGTCGAACACGCGAGCAGTTCCCTCGAATGTGCGTTGCTCCGGCGTGAGGCCCGCAACTTTGACCACGCTGCCCTGAGGAGCGAGCGAGCCGCGGAGTATGAGGACTCCTCCCTCGGAGTTGATCGGTGAGTCGAGACGGTGAACGACGACGCCGTCAGGACCGGGAGGATCGATGTCGGCGAGATTCTCCGCCATCGTCTTTCCGGTGCACGTCATGACGTCGCCATGGATCAAACCCGCATCCAAGAGATGCTTGAGCACGACCGGCACACCGCCGATTCTGTCGAGATCTGTCATGTGGTATTTGCCACCCGGCTTCATGTCGGCGATGTGCGGTACACGTGAAGCAATCCTGTTGAAGTCCTCGAGTTCGAGGGGGACTCCCGCCTCGTTCGCAATCGCCAACAAGTGGAGCACTGCATTGGTGCTGCCGCCGAGGGCGTTGGTCAGAGCGATCGCGTTCTCGAAGGCTTTCTTGGTCAAGA
>JBDLRO010000285.1:0-2603 GCA_039800025.1 Actinomycetota bacterium
GCGCACCGAGAACCGATACGTTCACCGTGTGATCATTCGCGCTCTCGACGTGACCGATGTTCCCGTGATGCTCGACATCAACCAGGAGAACACCCCCGCACTCGGCGACGAGACGCTCGACTCGATGCAACAGATCCTCGACTGGTCACCCATCGCTCTCGGCTGTGACGTCGATGGCGAACTGGTGGGTTTCTGTCTGGTGATGCCGCCTGGACTCCCCTATGGCAGCAGCAACTACCGCTGGTTCAGCGAGCGGTACACGGAATTCGCGTATCTCGATCGCGTCGGACTGCGCGCCGATCACCAAGGGCGCGGGTACGGCGCGTCGCTGTATGCCGAGATCGAACGCCTCATCGCCTCCGGCCTGATGACGGCTTCGTGGTTCACCCTCGAGGTCAACCTGAAGCCACTGAACGAAGGATCATTGAGATTCCACCAGAAACTCGGATTCACCGAAGTGGGCCGACAGGTTTCTTCGTCGGGGAAACTCGTGTCGCTGATGGCGAAAGAACTGGCCTCGACGAAGTAGCGACTACCGGGTATTCGGAAGTTCGGTCACCTGCTGCAAATGCTCGAGGTAGCCGCTGTAGTCGGACGATGGGCCGCTCGGATTCGGATTGCTGCCGGCAACCGATCCGATGCGAACGAGATCATCGGTGGGCGCCTGGCACTCATCGGATATGACCAAATTGTCGAATTCGAAACCATTTCCGGTGGTGGAAAACTCCATCCGATCGAAGGTCAACCCTCCCTGGGCAAACACGTGCATGTACACGAACGGCTCGTTCGGCGGTTGTGGTCCATCGGGCAAACCATCTGCATTCGTATCGGTGTGCAAGCGCGGGAGACCAATCCAAGCAGTCTTGGGGTAGGACGTCAAACCCAACGACTGAAGGTTCGGTTCGATCGACGGGTCGAGAACGCCCATGATTTCGTTGGACGACAAAGTGAGTACCAGAGTGTCGCCATCGTAGAAATCGACGACATTGCCGATCGATCCGGCACTCCACCAGAAGCCGAGGTAACACATATCGGCGTCGATATCGAAGCGAATAGGACCAGTGTACGGATTCGACGTCGACCCGAAGTTCGTCTCCGTACCTCCCGCTGTGGGAGTTGCGCTCGTAGTTGTGGCTCCGCCGAACAGAACCATTCCGCCGAGCCGGGTACACGTATTCGAAATGGTGACCGTGATGCCACCTGAGGTATATGAGCCGAGGCACTCCCCAGGACCCTCACTCCCGCCATTGAAGGTTTCCAGAAAGTCGACGACATAGGAGCCCTGAACGAGAGGAGGAGCGATGTAGTAGTCGACTCCGAACTCGGCACTCCCGCCGGCTCGAACCGTCGTCGGCACCGAGACCGAACTTACGGCGGTCACCGCCAGAACCAAGGACGACAGGTGGCGCTTGAAAGAAAATCGCTTAGACATATCCACGATGGTAAGAAATCGTCTGCAACGTGTGGTGGATGATCTCCAAACGGTCCCGGTCACCGATGGTCGAGTCGACGAGAGGGTCAGTCCCCTTCAGCGGCGATCCTGAAGAAATCGGAACCGATCTCGGATCGACGCCACGTGTTCGGCTGAGACCTCGGCATACAGAATCGTCTCTCCATCGAGTGCAACGGCCAACTCTTCCCCGAAGGGTCCGATGATGCAGCTGTCTCCGCTGTACACGAGTCCGCCGCCCTCGCCGACACGGTTGCAGCCGACGACGTACGCCTGATTCTCGATCGCCCGTGCCCTGAGCAGAGTCATCCAATGTTCGCGTCGCGATGCCGGCCAGTTCGCCGGCACGAGATAGAGATCGGTTTCGCGTGCGACTTCCCAGAATTCGTCACTGAACCGCAGGTCGTAGCACACGAACATCGAGATGCGAATGCCGTCGATGTTGACCGTCACCAACTCGTCTCCGGGGCGCACATGTCGATCTTCCCCACCGAAGGTGAACGGATGGATCTTGCGATAGCGATGCACGGTTCCGTCCGGGCCTGCGAGCACGAACGTGTTCGCCGGACGCGCATCGACACTCGTCGTGGAATCGGCTGGCACCTCGGGGCACGACCCTCCCACCCAGAGTCCATGAGTGACCGCCATGTCGTGCAGGAACTGCGAGGACGGTCCACCCTCGAGCTCTGCGAATCGATCGTCTTCCACCGCGAAGCCCGTCGAGAACGTTTCGCTCAACAGCACGAGGTCGGCATCGTCCGCAGCAGCCCGTTCGATGAACCTGGCGAGCTGCGCGAAATTGGCTTCGCGATCGCACCACGTGATGTCGTGCTGAACGACGGCGATCTTCACTTCGAACCTCCTGTCGTGCCACCGGGCATCGACATCAGCCGTCCGACTGCTTCATCGATCGATTCGGGTCGCTTGCAGAAGGCGAATCTCACCATGTGTAGGCCTTCGTGTTCGTGCGATCTGTCGTAGAAGACGACGTTCGGAATGCCGACGACACCACACGAGTCGGGCAGCTCCCGACAGAAAGCGAAACCATCCCCATCGGGACGCAGATGGCGAATGTCGACGGTGAGTTAATAGTTAGGTAGAGGCAAGTTCTGGTAGTACAGTGAACTGTTTAGATCTGGTATGAGTTTTTATT
>JBDLRO010000286.1:0-5906 GCA_039800025.1 Actinomycetota bacterium
GGCAACAGCGAACCGGAGTCGTCAGTACGGCTGCAAAGCCCGGCCCGGTAGAGAGGGAGAGACCTTCGGAACGCTCAACGTTTTCGAAGGACAATCCATGAATACCTCTCTCGAGTCCCAAGCCGTGACTTCACCTCATACCTCGGATTCTGTCGTTGTGGCAGCGTCGCTCGGGACGGACATCACCTCAGGGCTGAACTCTGCGCAAATCGATGAGCGGATGCGCGTCCACGGGCCGAACCGTCTGGCCGAATCCAAGCGGCGTCCGACGATCCTGCGTTTTCTCGACCAATTCCGCGACCTGTTGATCGCCATTCTTCTGGTCGCTGCTGTCGTCAGCTTCGTCGTCTCCGGAGAGTTGAAGACGCCGCTCGTCGTGTTGGTCGTCGTCTTCGCCAACGCAATCATCGGTTTCGTCCAGGAGAATCGAGCCGAGGCATCCCTCGAGGCTTTGAAGAAGATGCTGACAGCCTCGAGTCGTGTGCGTCGCAACGGAGAAGTTCAGTCCGTGGCAACCGACCAGTTGGTGCCCGGCGATGTCGTCCTCGTCGAAGCCGGAGATCGAATTCCCGCCGATGGTCGACTGCTTCTCGCAGCCAACTTGGAAATCGAGGAGGCGGCCCTCACGGGTGAGAGTCAGCCGTCGGAAAAGTCCATCGCCGCGATTTCACGAGACGACGCTCCGATCGGCGACAGGTCGTGCATGACCTACATGAACACCACGGTGACGCGCGGTCGTGGCGAGTTCGTCGTGACAGCGACCGGGATGAACACCGAGATCGGGCGCATTGCAGGCCTCCTGCGAGAGACCGAGACGGAGAAAACTCCGTTGCAAAAGCAGCTCGAGGGCCTCGCCCACAGCCTTGCCAAGTTGTCCGGAGTCATCGTCCTCGCCGTCTTTGTGATCGGCTTGATTCGCGGCAACTCCGTCTCGGAATTGTTGAACCTCGCAGTCGCATTGGCCGTCGCGACGATTCCTGAAGGATTGCCCGCAGTCACAGCCGTCACTCTCGCAGTCGGTGTCTCGAAGATGGCCAAGAAGAACGCCATCGTGAAGAGATTGGCAAGCGTCGAAACTCTCGGCTGTACGAGCATCATCTGCTCCGACAAGACCGGAACGCTCACCCTGAACGAGATGACAGCACGCAACCTCGTCGTGCAGAATCGTGTACACAACGTGACTGGTGAGGGTTACTCGCCAGTCGGCAACATCGAGGATCGCGTCGGCGATGTGCCCTTCACGATGGACAACGCACTTCTGGGTATGGCACTGTGCAACGACGCCGTGATCCGTCACGAAGGCGAAGAGTGGAAGTTGGTCGGAGACCCGACGGAAGGTGCTCTCGTCGTTCTGGCCGGAAAGGGCGAAATCGACGTCGCCGATGTCCGCACTCGTTATCCGCGAATCGCCGAAGTTCCGTTCGACTCGGCCACCAAAGTGATGGCTACTTTCCACGAGGTTGTCGGCAGCAGTGGTGAACGCGTCGTGCGAATGTTCGTCAAGGGAGCTCCCGATGTCGTGCTTGAACGATCGAGTCTTGCGATTGGATCCGATGGCTCGGCACAGCCGATCGCTTCACTGAGAACCGAACTTCTCGGTCACAACGACCGCATGGGTGATCAGGGGCTCCGGGTTCTCGCCGTTGCCCAGCGCGACATCGATCCCGAGGCGTGGAACGAGTTCACGGACTCGGGTGCGGATCCGTCGATTCTGGTTTCCGACCTCGTGCTCACAGCCCTCATCGGCATCGTCGACCCACCCCGACCCGAAGCGAAGCTGGCCATCGCCGAAGCCAGATCTGCGGGCATCACCGTCAAAATGATCACGGGCGATCACGCCGTGACCGCTCGTGCCATCGGCCGTGAACTCGGCTTGGGCCGCGACGGTGACGTCATTGCCGTGACAGGAAACGACCTCGACCACATGTCCGACGAGGAACTCGATGCACGCATCGACGACATCTCGGTCTTCGCGCGTGTCGCTCCCGAGCACAAGATTCGACTTGTTGCCGCTCTGCAGCGCAAGGGTCGAATCGTCGCGATGACCGGCGATGGCGTCAACGATGCTCCAGCTCTGAAGAAGGCCGACATGGGAGTCGCCATGGGCATCACGGGAACCGAGGTCACCAAGGAAGCCGCAACCATGGTGCTCACGGACGACAACTTCGCCACCATCGTCGGGGCCGTCAAGCGAGGCCGGACCATCTACGACAACATCGTCAAGTTCGTTCGCTTCCAGTTGAGCACCACACTGGGATTCGCCATGTTGTTCCTGGCCGCGTCGATCTTCGACATCGCCAATGGAAAGCCGTTCGCGGCGATCGCCATTCTCTGGGTGAACATCATCATGGACGGTCCGCCGGCAATGGCTCTCGGTCTCGACAAGGGCGATTCGGACATCATGAAACGCGCTCCGCGCCCTGTGGCCGAGAAGATTCTCACGCCGCAGCGTTGGGGAGCGATCGTCTTCTCTTCGGTGATCATGGCCATAGCCACTCTCCTGGTTCTCGTCTTCGCCCCTGGACCCGAAGCAGAGGCCGGAACTGCAACCGTCGCCGGAACGATGGCGTTCAACACCTTCGTCCTGTTCCAGTTCTTCAACATCTTGAATGCCCGATCGGATCGCAACTCCGTCTTCCGACGCCAGACACTCACCAACCGTCACCTGTGGATCGCTCTTGCTGCAGTCATCTTGCTGCAAGTGGGCGTGACGCACGTCGGTTTCATGCAGCGACTCTTCGACACGACGTCGATCTCGGGTGCTCAGTGGCTGATCGCCATTGCTGTTGCTTCCTCGGTTCTTTGGCTCGAGGAGCTGCGCAAGATAGTCGTTCGTCGACGACCCAATTCTCATAACAACTGATTCACAAGGAGGAAAGACATGAAGTGCCCGACCTGTCCAGACACCAACTTGGTGATGAGTGATCGCCAAGGTGTCGAAATCGATTACTGCCCGAACTGTCGCGGTGTGTGGCTCGATCGCGGCGAACTCGACAAGATCATCGAACGCTCCACGGGGGGCAATCCGGCCTTCACCGAGCCTCCCCAGCGCAAGTACAAGGACGACGATGACTGGGACGACGACGACCGCTACAAGGTCAGACATGACAAGTATGGGCGCCCGTACAAGAAGAGCAAAACGAAGAGCATGCTCGGCGAAATCTTCGATTTCTGACCATTGATCCGACCAAGGAGACAACGACATGTTCAAGAACACCATGAAAACTTCGGTGCTGCTCGCCGGCCTCGGTGGTCTCATCGTGGGCGTCGCAGCAATTCTCGGCCAGGGAAGCTCGAGTGCAGTGTTGATCGGCTTGGTCGTCGCACTCGTGATGGTGGGTGGCAGCTACTGGTTCAGCGACCGACTGGCACTGCGCTCAGCCAATGCCCGAGTCGTGACACGCGAGGAAGCACCGGACTTCTACGGGCTCGTCGAGAGCTTGGCTCAGCGAGCCGGCATGCCGATGCCGAGAGTGGCGATCTCTCCAGCAGAGCAGCCGAATGCATTCGCTACCGGACGCGGCCCCAATAATGCCGTCGTCTGTGCCACACAGGGCTTGATTCGCTCGATGTCCCGAGACGAACTCGAGGGCGTGATGGCTCATGAGCTGATGCACGTACGTAACCGCGACATTCTCATCGGTTCGGTGGCAGCAGCCATTGCCACGGCAATTTCGGCGATTGCCCAGATGGCGTACTTCGCTGCGATCTTCGGAGGTGGACGTGACGACGAGGATCGCCCGAATCCGATTGCGGTTCTGATGATTTCGATGCTGGCTCCTCTTGCGGCATCTCTGATCCAGATGGCAGTCAGCCGCAGTCGTGAGTTCGAGGCCGATCGAAGTGCTGCCGAACTCCTCGGAACAGGTGAACCACTTGCCCGTGCTCTCGAAAAGATCGAGGTGCTCGCGGTACGAACCCCGATGAACGTCTCGCCTGCTCAAGCCCAGGCGTACATTCATAACCCTCTCGCTGAGTTCGGTGGTCGTCGCACGGGTGCGGTCAATATGTCCCGGCTCTTCTCCACTCACCCGAGCACCGATGAGAGAATTCGCCGCCTGCGATCGATGTGAGGTCGTGCATCGAGGAGTCGTTTCGAATTCTCGGCAACAGCAGACTTCTTTCGTGGCACGCGGGAGTTCGTCACTTCAACAATCGTGACATCACAATTCGTGACATGATGGGGTCCATCGGCGGAGATGGACCCCGTCGCATGTCCAAGGAGAGATGATGCGCAAGGTGACGATGCTTTTCGGTGCGGGTCTACTGATCGTTGGGGGATGCGGCGGCAGCGATGGTTCGTCATCTGCTGACAGTCCACTCGTCGAGGCACTCTCCTCGGAAATCTATGCAGAGAGCGCGAGTGGCGTCAGCACCGAGGAGGAAGCGACGTGTGTCGCAGGCAGGATCGTCACGGGTATCGGAGAGGATCGACTCGAAACTCTCGGGATGACGGTCGACAATGTCGGCGACATCGAGAACTATGATTTTTCCGACGATGAAATCGATGTCATCGTCGACTCGCTCATCGGCTGCGTCGATGTCAAGGCGGCACTCGCGCAGGAGATGACGAGTCAATGGGGCGGAGAAGGGGCTGAATGCGTCGCCGAGAACCTCGATGACGAATTCATCCGGACGATCATGGCGACGGCGCTCCGTGAGCCGTCCGCTGAGATGCCCGATGAGTTCTTCCAAACCTTCATGGACATTGCAGCCGAGTGTGACCTTCCCCTGAACTGAGTATTCGGGAAGTCTCTGTCGATCAGGGGAAAAGTCCGAGCCCCATCGGGTCGTCGGTCGCAGCGTTCGTCGCCTCGATGGGGGCGAACGCCGCGTACCCGTCACGTTCCAGGACATCGGCCAGTTCGGGACCACCGCTCTCGACGATGCGTCCCTTGACGAGAATGTGCACCCGATCGGGCTTCAAATCCTCGAGCAATCGGCTGTAGTGAGTGATCACGAGCACACCGAGGTCGTCCTGTTGTGTTGCATCCATGACTCTGCGAGCACAGTCGCGAAGAGCATCGACATCGAGTCCCGAATCGAGTTCGTCGAGGATTGCGAATTTGGGCTTCAGGATCGACAACTGCAGCGTCTCGTTGCGCTTCTTCTCTCCACCGGAGAAGTCCACGTTGACCGCGCGATCGAGGAGCCGCTCATCGAACCCGATGCGAGCGGCTTCGGAACGAACTGTCGCTGCGAGGGAGGCCAACTCCTCCGACCGGCCCTGACTCTTCAATGCTTCAGTGAGCACATCGAGAACTCGCACACCGGGAACTTCCGTCGGATACTGCATCACGAGGTGCAGACCGGCTGCTGCTCGCTCCCAAGTCGGTCGGCCGAGCATCTCGATGCCGTCGAGTCGAACTGATCCTGCGGTCACGGCATAGCCCGGCTTGCCCATCACAATTGCCGACAGGGTGCTCTTTCCAGCTCCGTTCGGTCCCATCACAGCGTGAACTTCACCCGATTCGATCTGCAGGTTCACACCTCCAAGAATCTCTTTGCCGGCAACCGTCGCGTGCAGATCTTCGATGGTGAGAGTGCTCATGATGCACCTCCCGAGATGACGATCGTGTCACCGTCGATCGATACGTCGTACACCGCAACCGGTTGAGTGGCTGGCAATGTGTCGGGCTCGCCCGTCACGAGGCTGAATGCGCTTCCATGCTTCGGACACTCGAGTTGCATCTCTTCGCACCACACTTCGCCGTCACTCAACGAAACTGCCGCATGACTACAGGTATCAGCGATGGCAAAGACCCGCTCGTTGATCCTGACCACGGCAACGGGAACGCCGTCGACATCGACGCGGCTTGCGGTTCCCTCTGAGAATTGGGACAAGGGGAAAGACGCACTCATTACTCGGCTCCGATCGAGAGTTTGTCAGCGACCTTCTTCCGCAG
>JBDLRO010000287.1:0-3436 GCA_039800025.1 Actinomycetota bacterium
CGGAACCTCGTCGAGATGGTGTGTGACGAGGACGACAGGCGGGGAATCAGGGTCGGTCGTCCACGTCGTGAGCGATCGAATCAGTTGTTCCCGTCCTCCGAGATCGAGACGGGCACTTGGCTCGTCGAGAACGATGACACCGGGATCGTTCACCAGGGTGCGCGCGAGCAGGACACGCTGGAGTTCACCCGACGACAGCGATCCGATTTCTCTGCTCGTGAGGTGCCCGACGTCCATGCGTTCGAGGCAGATCTCCGCCGATCGGCGATCTGCTTCGTCATAGACGTGCCACCATGGTTCGAGAGCCGCGTTCTTCGCCGTCATCACAGCATCGAGCCCAGTCAACTGCGGGCGGAGACTGTCGGCGAGGGAAGCGGACAAATAGCCGACTCGCTTTCGGAGAGCACGCACATCCGTCGAACCGAGGGTCTCACCGAGGATCTCGACACGACCCGAAGACGGATGGTCGTACAGGGCTGCGATGCGGACGAGGGACGTCTTTCCCGAACCATTCGCGCCGAGCACCAGCCACCTTTGGTCTCTTGCAACCGTGAGATGAATGCCGTCCAGGATCGTCGTGCCATCTCGATGCAGGCTGATCGATTCGAGTTTCAGCGGAACGATGCCTGGTCGCTGCTCATCCGAATGAGAATGTTCCATCGGCATTCAGGTTAGGAGTAAGGGATCTGCCAATGTGGGGGCATGAACAACCCGGGAGGATCGAACCGAACCGACTCGGTCTCGCTCGAAGAGGAACTTCGAAATCTCGTCGGCGCGCGGTCCGTCGAAAATGTGACTCGGTTGAGCGGTGGAGCCTCGCGAGAAACGTGGAGCTTTCTGGCAGATAGCCGTCCGTTGATTCTGCAACGGCAGCGTCCGGGCGATGTTCGAGACATGTTGGTCGAGGCTCGGGTACTCGAGACAGCATTCGATGCCGGTGTGCGAGTCCCGCAATTGATCACGAGTGGCGAGATGTCGTCGGGAGCCAAGTTCATGGTGTTGGCTCATGTGCCGGGCGAAACCATTGCTCGAAAGATTCTGAGAGATGAGCGGTTCTCCGCTGCGCGCCCCGTGCTCGTGGAACAAATGGCCCGATCTCTCGCTTGTCTCCATGCGATCGACGCCGATTCTCTGAGCGGTCTGCCATCGGTCGATCAGCTCGAGCAGTATCGAACGACGCTCGACAACCTGAACTCGTCGCTCGGCCAGTCCCATCCAGCGTTCGAATTGGCTTTCGCGTGGTTGGAGCGGAACAGACCGGCATCGCAGAGACGATCACTCGTTCATGGCGACTTTCGCTTGGGAAATGTCATGGTCGACGAGTCGGGGTTGGCAGCCGTCCTCGACTGGGAATTGGCCCATGTCGGCGACCCGCTCGAGGACTTGGGATGGCTGTGCGTGCGAGCGTGGAGATTCGGTTCCTCGCTCCCGGTTGCGGGTCTCGGTCGATACGACGAACTCATCGCGGCGTACCAGAAGGCGAGCGGAGTCGAGATCAGCGCTGAAGAAGTGCTGTGGTGGGAGGTGCTCGGAACGCTGAAATGGGGGATCATGTGCATGATTCAGGCAAGTTCGCACCTCCTGGGACATCATCGCAGCCATGAGATGGCAGCGATCGGTCGAAGAGTCTGCGAAAACGAGTACGACCTGTTTCTTCTCCTCGACGGAAGGTGGACGTCCGCCTCGAAGGCAACATCGCCTTCGTCGTGGAACCATCCGATCGTCGTCGACAGCGACGAACCGACTGTGCACGACGTCCCCAGTACGGCGCAACTCGTCGAGGCGGTCCGCGAATGGATGGAGCGCGATGTCATGGCTGGCACGACTGGGCGTCTCCAATTCCACACGCGGGTGGCGATCAACGCGCTGTCGATCGTCGAGCGCGAAATGAAGTCCGGTCGAGTACAGAGCCGCAGGCACCTGGAGCGGTTGGCGGCACTCGGTGTCGCTCACGATGCGGAATTGGCCGATGCCATTCGGTCCGGTCGACTCGATGACCGTATCGACGACGTGGCGCACGTCGTTCGCGACAGTGTCGTCGACAAAGTTGCCGTTGCCAATCCGTCGTATCTTCTATCCGTGGTTCCAGACGACGGAGCCGCAACGGACGTCAGTCAGGCGTAGCGCCGCATCGACGAGACGTCGATCGCCTGCACCGTTCTCAGGAACGTCGTGGGGTGATCCGGACTGGCTGGCCGGCGGCCAATTGTCCGCAAGCGGCAGCGATGTCGGTACCCCGATTGCGTCGAATGGTTGCGTTCACGCCGAGAGTCTGCAGTCGGTCGCAAAAAGATCGCACTCGCTCGGGAGACGAGCCTCGGACCAGATATCCGGGTGTCGGGTTCAAGGGAATCAGATTGACATGGGCGGGAATTCGCAGTGAACGACAGATGTCGGCAAGTTCGCTCGCATCTCGAGGACGGTCGTTCACGTCCGAAATCAGGGCCCACTCGAACGTGAGTCGACGCCCCTTCTTGTCGAGATAGCTGCCGCACGCTTGGACGAGGGATGCCAACGGATAGCGCCGATTGATCGGGACGAGTTCGTTTCGGAGTTCGTCATTGGCGGCATGCAGGCTGACTGCAAGATTCACGGGGAGCGGACGATCGGCGAGTCGTTCGATACCCGGCACGATGCCAACGGTGCTGACGGTCAGGTGTCGAGCTGAGACACCGATGTCATCGTGCACCCGAACGAGTGATTGCCACACGGGTTCCTCGTTCGCGAGGGGTTCACCCATTCCCATGTAGACGATGTTCGTCACACGACGGTCGAGGTCACGAGCACGGCGGGATGCGCGCACCACTTGTTCGACGATTTCTCCCGCGGTGAGGTGGCGCGTGAAGCCGGCCTGGCCCGTTGCACAGAAGCCACATGCCATTGCGCATCCGGATTGGGTACTGACGCACACAGTTGCCCGATCCGGATAGAGCATGAGGACTGTTTCGATTCGGCTGCCACCCGACAGTTCCCAGAGAAACTTGATCGTCGAGCCGTCATCGGACACCGATTCGGTCACGTGCTCGAGAGCGACGGGATGGCTTCGTTCGAGTTCGTTGCGCAATCCGAGGGGGAGGGTCGTCATTTCGGACGGGGACTTGAACTCCGCGTACAAGGCACGAAAAATCTGGTCGATGCGATAGCGCGGTTGTCCATCGAGAGAGGCGATGAGGTCGTCACGCGTGCAGTCGTACAGTGTCTTGGCGGTCATGGCTGGTTCGTCGCTCGGTTTGCTCGTGATTCAGCAACGTGTGCGGAGTCATTCCTAGACTTTGGGGTGATATCGCCGACGAACGCGCGATCGGTCCGAGTGACACGAAAGCCGAGTCTCTCGTACATTTCGACCGCCGCACGATTTTCGGCATCGACGAACAGCATCGCCTCTGTGATTCCTCGACGTGCCATGTTGTCGAGTCCGGCAACCACGAGTGCCGAG
>JBDLRO010000288.1:0-9721 GCA_039800025.1 Actinomycetota bacterium
AGACCGATGTCTCCAGTCGCGCTCACATGCGTGCCACCGCAGAATTCGATGGACGGTCCTGCGGTCAGGACGCGAACCCTCTCTCCGTACTTGTCGCCGAAGAAGGCGATCGCGCCCATCGACAATGCCTCATCCTTGGACGTCTCGATCGAGCGGACGCCCGTGTTCGACAACGTGTGCTGATTGGCCAATTCCTCGATTCGAGCCAACTCTTCGGACGTGACCGCCTCGTAGTGGCTGAAGTCGAAGCGCAGCCTGTCTTCGTCGACGAGAGATCCCGCCTGCTTCACGTGCTCACCGAGCACTTCCCGAAGAGCCCAATGGAGGATGTGCGTCGCCGTGTGATGCTTGCGAATCGCTGTCCGTCTCTCGGAGTCGATCACCGCAGACACGGTTTGACCCGCTTCGAGAGTTCCCGAAATCACACGACAGTGGTGCATTCGCAATCCCGGCAGAGCGAAGGTGGTGTCCAGTACCTCGAATTCTCCCGAAGGGCCGATCAGTCGTCCCGTGTCGCCGACCTGACCGCCGCTCTCGGCGTAGAACGCGGTCCGGTCCAAGAAGACGTCGAATTCACCGAGAGCATCTTCGATGGCCGCCAGCACTCGTCCTTCGCATTGCTCGGCGTCATAACCCACGAAGTCGGTGATGCCGTGTGCGTCGAGTACCGAGCGATACATCTCGTGGCGAGCCGGGTCGACTTCTCCACCCTTGCGCGCGGCCTTGGCTCGCAGACGCTGTTGTTCCATCTCATCGCGGAAGCCGTCGATGTCGATCGACAAACTTCGCTCGGCCATGATTTCCTCTGTGACTTCCACTGGAAATCCGTAAGTGTCATGCAACAAGAAGACAGTCGAGCCGGACAATGCCGCCTGCGAACCGGATCCACGTGAGATCTCTTCTTCGAGAATTCCGAGACCCGTCTTCAAAGTCTGACGGAATCGCTCCTCTTCCTTCGTCAGGACCTCCATGACGAAATCGGATTGCCGAGCCACGTCGGGATACGCCTCCCCCATGACGTCGACGGCCGTCTGTGACAGCGATGGCATCACGAGCTTCTCGGTGCCGAGCATGTAGGCATGTCGGATCGCACGTCGAATGATTCTCCGCAACACGTACCCGCGACCCTCATTGGACGGGAACACTCCGTCCGCGACCATCATCGTGCTCGAACGTGCATGTTCGGCCAAGACCCTCAAACTGAAACTCGATCGGTCCTGATAGTCGCCAGCCTCGTACTTCGCGCCCGTGATCGACTGGGCCTTGTCGATCAGCGGCATCATCACATCGGTCTCCCAGATGCTGTCGGTGCGCTGGAGAAGAGTGAGAATTCTCTCGAGGCCTGCGCCCGTGTCGATCGAGGGCTTCGGCAATGGTGTGCGCGTTCCGTCGGCGGACTGGTCGAACTGCATGAAGACCAAGTTCCAGAACTCCATGAATCGATCGCCCTGCGGATCGTTCAGCGGACCTCCAGGGGGACCGAATTCCGGACCTCGGTCGATGTGCAATTCCGAGCACGGGCCGCAAGGTCCCGTCTCTCCCATCTGCCAGAAGTTGTCCTTGTCTCCGAGTCGCTGGATTCGCTCCATCGGCACGCCGACTTGTTCGTGCCACAGCGCCTCTGCCTCATCATCGCTCTCGTGGACGGTGATCCAGATTCGATCTCCGTCGAAGCCGAGCACCTCGGTCACGAACTCCCAGCCCCAAGGAATCGCGCTTTCCTTGAAGTAGTCGCCGAACGAGAAGTTGCCCAGCATCTCGAAGAAGACGAGGTGCCTCTTCGTTCGGCCGACATCTTCGAGGTCGTTGTGCTTGCCACCGGCCCGTGCGCACTTCTGCACGGTCGCAGCGCGCGAGAACGGCGCAACCTCGTCGCCCACGAAGTAGGGCTTGAACGGCACCATTCCTGCAACGGTGAACAAGATGGTCGGATCGTGCGGAATGAGGCTCGCCGAGGACACCGGTTCGTGGCCACGCGCTACGAAGAAATCGGTGAAGGCGCGGCGAAGTTCGTTTGCGGTGAAGGGAGGTCGAACGGACATGACAGGCAGAGGATACCCGTCGACATCTCCAGCCTGCCGTTGGTTATCACCTAACCTGTTGCGGTGACATCACGCTCTCCTCGTTCCCAGACACCATCGGCCACGAACAAGGCGGCTACGAACAAGGCTGTCACTCGCCCTCCCAAGCGCATCCCCGTTGCCGGACTGTCGGGACGACACGAGGATCTTCACGAAATGATCTCCTTCGAGGATCCCAAGGAACAGAGGACCTGGAACTTCGACGCCACCTTCATGCGCTCGCCGTGGAAGTGCATTTTCGGAGAGGGCTGCCTTGGCGTCCTCGACGAGCCGGCGCCGGAACTGAATCACGGATGTTGTTCCTTCGGTGCGCATTTCGTCGACGAGGACGACGTTGCAAATATGGTCAAGTACGTCGTACGCCTCACTGATGAGAACTGGCAGTTCAAGAAGGCTGCCAAGAGCAGAGGTTTCCTGAAGAAGGCCAAGACCGGAGAGACGATGACCCGCACGGTCGACGGAGCGTGCATCTTCTTGAATCGCCCGGGATTCGAGGGCGGGTCGGGCTGCGCCCTCCACATCGCCGCTCTCGAAGCCGGTGAGCGACCTCTCGACTGGAAGCCCAACGTGTGCTGGCAGCTGCCGATCCGCGTCGACCACCACACCGATGACAACGGTTGGGTGAATACGACAGTGCGCGAATGGAAACGCCGGGACTGGGGTGCTGGCGGAGAGGATCTGCACTGGTGGTGCACAGAGTCGACAGACGCGTTCGTCGGACGCGAGCCGGTCTATCGCTATCTGCGCGACGAGATCATCGAGACAGTGGGAGCGAAGGTCTACGAACTGATGGTCGAAGCTCTCGAGCGCCCGACGTCACAGCCATTGACTCATCCGGCTCTGACGATCACGAAGAAGCCGCGGGGCAATTGAGAGTCAGGAACTCGACTTCTTGAAAGCCTTGCGGCGATCCTCGAGACCCAGATGTCGTTTGCGAATGCGGATCGATGACGGTGTGATCTCCACCAACTCGTCGTCTGCGATCCACTCGATCGCAGTTTCGAGGGTGTGCACGCGCGGTGGCGCAAGTTTCACACCATCGTCGTGACTGTGGGTTCGGATATTCGTCTTTTCCTTGGCACGCACCGCGTTCACGACCATCTCTTCGTTGCGTGAGCACTCGCCGACGACCATTCCTTCGTAGGTGGTGTCTCCGGGTTGCACGAACAACTCGCCGCGCAGTTGCAAATTGTCCAGCGCATAGGCGGTGACCTGTCCGGTTCGGTCCGCGACCATCGCTCCACCTGTTCGGTGCGGCAGTTCCCCGACCCACGGAGTCCATCCGGCGTGGTGCTGATGCAGCATCGCAGTGCCGCGTGTCGCCGTCAGAAGGAGCGATCGGAATCCGATGAGGCCGCGGCTCGGACACTCGAAGGTGATCACGGTGCGTCCCGGGTCACCGGGCTGCAGATCCACGACGCGCCCCTTACGCGGAGCCAATGCCTGTGTGACCGCCCCGACATGCTCATCGGGGACGTCGCACACTCCGCGTTCGAGAGGTTCGAATTTCTGCCCGTTCACTTCCTTCGTCACGACTTCGGGACGGCTCACCTGCAACTCGAAACCCTCGCGCCTCATGCTCTCGATGAGAACTGCGAGCTGCAGTTCGCCGCGACCAGCGACTTCGAGCACATCTGGCGAATCGGTCTCGTGAAGTTTGATCGACACATTTCCGAGCACTTCTTTTTGGAGACGTTCGATGAGATGTCGACTCGTGAGGTATTTGCCTTCGCGACCAGCGAACGGCGAGGTGTTCACACCGAATGTCATGCGCAACACCGGCTCGTCGACCGTGAGTCGGGGAAGTGCGACCGGAGTCTCGACAGATGCAATGGTGTCACCGATCTCGACTTCTGGGAAGCCCGCGACGACGAACAATTCGCCCGCGCCGAGTTCCTCGACGTCGACGCGCCCGACACCTTGATATGCCATCAAGTGCGAGAGGCGACGACGAAGCGGAGGCTGACCCTCCGAAAACTCCTCTTCCAAGAGAGCAACGGTGTCCCCTTTGCGCAACACACCCTGATACACACGCCCGATCGCCAAGCGCCCCAGATACTCAGATGCATCCAAGTTGGTGACGAGTGCCTGCAAGGGAGCACTCGAGTCGCCTTCGGGGGCTGGGATTCGTTCCAAGATCGTGTCGAGAAGCGGTGACAGGTCGGCATCTTCCGGTGGCATGCCGAGTCCGACCATTGCCCGCCCTTCCCGCGCAACGGCTGAGACGACTTCGAATTCGATGTGGCGGTCGGCTGCCTCGAGATCGATGAACAACTGGTAGACCTCGTCCAGGACCTCCTCCGCCCGCGCGTCACTTCTGTCGACCTTGTTGATGATGACGATCGCCGGGAGATCTCGAGCGAGCGCCTTTTGGAGCACGTACCGCGTTTGCGGCAGAGGACCTTCTGCAGCATCTACGAGCAGGAGAATTCCGTCCACCATCGTGAGAGCCCGTTCGACTTCTCCGCCGAAGTCTGCGTGACCGGGTGTATCGACAAGGTTGATCTTCGTGCCCCTCCACGTGATGGATGCGGACTTGGCAAGGATCGTGATTCCCCGCTCACGCTCCTGATCTCCGGAGTCCATCACTCGATCGACGACGTTCTGGTGCGCCGCGAACGTTCCGGTCGCCTTCAATAGGGCGTCCACCAATGTCGTCTTGCCATGGTCGACGTGCGCGACAAGAGCCACGTTTCTCAGACTCACGTGTTCTCCTGATCAGTCGTATCGATACGACGGCTCACAAGCCGTCTTCTGACAATGCCTCTTCGTCCGACTCGGCATCGTCGTCATCGTCGAAGACGACTCCGTACTTCTCCGCCAAGGCTGCGTACTCATCGTCCTCGGACCGCTGACCGCGATCTCCATTACCGAGACCCAGGTCGAATGCACTGGGTCCTGCCTGCTTCAGTTTTCTCGCTTCTTCAAAGCGACGATGACGACCCTTTTTCACGTCAGGGCTCCGAACTCATAAGAGGGGTGCTTCATACCGGCACCCATCGACTCCGGCCTGGCCTTCGCCCGAATGGACTCGTCCAGTTTCCGCAGATCCGACGACGCACCGCAGCCCGAACACCGTGAACGGGCTCCATCAGTCTAGGTGTTTCCAGCCCAGATGTGTGGCAATCAGCCCAAGTTCGGATCAATGTGCCCCATTGCCGGCGGGGAGCCCATCATCAGGTTGCCCCCGAGAGATCCGCCGGTCACAATGCGGGCATGGAACTGAGGTGTCCTCGAGGGTGGTTGCGATGAGTTCAGTGGGTACGTCGCGAACGGTGGCTGTCGTGAATCAGAAGGGTGGCGTCGGAAAGACCACCATCACACTCGGACTCGCTTCCGCTGCACGGCAAGCGGGCCGCCGTGTTCTGGTCGTCGACCTCGATCCCCAAGCATCGTCCACGTGGATTCTCGGCATCGACCCTGCCGAACTCGACGCCTCGGTCGAAGACGTACTCGACGGGCGATCGGCTCGACCGGTGATCCTTCCGAGTCGTTGGGGCGAGGAGGTCGACGTCCTGCCCTCGTCGAGGTCGTTGCAGACATCGGAAACCGGCAAATCGACAACGTCGCTGCGTCGTGCTCTGAACACCATCCAGGACTCGTCCGATCCGTACGACGCAATTCTCATCGACTGTCCGCCGGCCCTCGGGTCGATCACCGAGAGCGGCCTCACGTCTGCTCGTCACGCGTTGATCGTCGTGGAACCGTCTGCTCTCGGACTGCGCGGCGTCGAAGCAGTCGCCGACACGATCGACCGTGTCTGGGAACGACAGAATCCCGAACTGGAAGTTGCGGGAGTCATCGTGAACCGCGTCCCGGCTGTGTCGAGTGAGGCCGAGCGACAACTCGACGCGCTCAACCGCACCGTTGGCCGGCGCGCCGTCTGGGAGCCGTACGTTCCACAGCGAGTGATCCTGTCCGAAGCGGTGAGCCTGCGAAGGCCCATTCACGACATGGGCGCGCGCGCAGTGGACGTCGCTGACATCTTCGACTCCCTCTGGCGACGGCTCTGGCGCCGTCTCAAGACGACCTGATCGAAGCCTTGCGTCAATCCGCTCGGATGTCCGAACGGATCATTTTCAGACCTCCCCGCCCGTCGAAGGACAGTCCCGCTCGACCTGTGAGCAAGTCATCGAGTTGGTTTCCGAGAAGTTCATGCCGCCAACCGGTCGAGAGCCGAGCACCTTGCTCGCTGCGCAAGAAGTCCACGATGTCTTGCCGAGTCGCAAGCAGCGCAGCATCGATGTGCTCCATACGAGCGACCTCACTCACCCATGCCGACATCAGTGTGACCGCTGGTCGGAGGTGCCGTTCCATTTCGTCACCTTCGGATTGCGGCAACTCGAGAGGATTCTTCTTGCCCTCTTCGACGGCTCGCAGGATCTCCTGAGCGAGCGTCCCACGGGTGTGTCGCTCGTCGACTCCGCGAGCCTGGGCAAGGTCGTTCACGCTCGAAGGCTCTCGCTGAGCGATTCCATGGAGTGCAAGATCCGGAAGCACCTGCCGCGGTGGAATGTCGCTGTCCATCGCTCTTCGCTCACGCCACTCGGCGAGAGCTGCGAGCACACCCCGGGTCCGGGGCCTCATTCCGCGAACGTCCTTCTGCTTGCGCCACACTTCGGTTGGATCTGCGGGACCGACTCGCCGACACCGCAACTCTTCGCATGCGTCGAGAGCCCACTGCAGCCGTCCTCGACGCTCCAACTCCTCCGTGAGCCGATCTCGAAGTTCCAACAGGTATTCGACATCGGACAGCGCGTACGTCCTTTGTGCGTCGGTCAGCGGACGCCGCAGCCAATCCGTGAGTCGGTCTCCCTTCGGAAGGGAAATCTTCAATTCCGAGTTCACCAATGACGCCAATGACGGTGTCGAGTATCCGAGGAAACCTGCCGCGATCTGCGTGTCGAAGATTCGCGCCGGAACCACCCCGACCGCGTGGAACAGCACATCGAGATCCTGTTGTGCAGCGTGAAGAACCACTTCGTGCTGGTCGGAGAACAGATCGGTGAGCGGAGACACATCACACGACAGTGGATCGATGATTGCCGAGCCTCCCGACCATGCGACCTGGATCAATGCCAGCTTGGGGAAGTATGTGCGCTCACGATGGAACTCCGTGTCGAGTGCGAATCTCGAATGAGCCGCCAACTCACGGGTCAGTTCGCGGACCGACGGATCCGAGTCGATCCACTGCGACGTCACCGCGGAGAATCTCCTTCGACGACTTCACGACCACTCACGATCCACGCCATCGTTCCACCGACGACGTTGACGACATCGTGGCCGCGATCCGACAGGAACTCCCCTGCATTCGCACTTCTCGCCCCCGAACGGCAGATCAAGTACGTGGTCTCACCCGGCGAGCAGCACTCCCCGATCCGATCGGGAACCTGGCCAAGGGGAACCGAGAGAGCGCCGGGGACATGCCCGGACGTGTACTCATCGGGCTCGCGAACATCGACCAATCGCGCTCCAGCAGCCAGAACCGACTCGAGGTCCTCGATGTTGATCTCCTTCATTCCCGCTTCTCCGATCCTCTCGATCGACAAACTACCCTTCGTCGACGACCTGACGAAGATACAGATCCAAGTCCTGTGGTTCATTCACGTTGCGCAACTGCATATCGTCGAGGGTTACCGACGCAGAAGGCAGAGCGTCGAGAAGTCCGAACATCGACAGCTCGCCAGAGTCGATACGTCGACGAACGATCTCGAGACCAGACCGGACACGCCAGACCGAACACAAAGGTTGGCCGCGACCTGCACATGTGGCTGCATACGCCACATCCAGTGGCGGATCGTGGAAGACCTCGGTGACGTCACGCAGGATCGCCTCCAAACCGGCTGACGTGACGTTCCACAGATCCGTTGCGAGAACGAACGCGTACTCGGAATCACAGTGTTCGAGCGCCGTGAGCAACCCCGAGATGGGCCCGAGACCCGAACGAGAATCGGGAACACACTCGTAACTCGACCATGGAGCATGATCGCGCCCGACCAGGATCACGCCCCCATGACAGACCTTCTCGAGCCGACCCGCAAGGTGGTCAGCGGCAGGAATTCCGCCGATCGGGTAGGTGGCTTTGTCGATTCCGAGACGGCGACTGCGCCCGCCGATCAGAACGAATCCCGATGCGTTCGCAGGATGCATCGACCTCACGGGAAGCCCATCGATCACTCGCCAGGAGGGATTCCGCTCGGATCCAATTGAGCAAGAAACAGCATGCAACGTTCGGCTTCGTCGTTCTCGCCGATCGATTCTGCCGTCCGCGCGAGACCGAGAAGGCAACGCAGAAAGCCTCGATTCGACGGCTCGGACCATCGGACGAAGCCTGAACCCCTCCAGCCGTTCTGACGCAATGCATCGAGTCCCCGGTGATACCCGACGCGAAAGTACGCGTACTGCTCGAGCACGGTCCGACCGTGCGGCCCGATCTTCGCCCAGCCCGTCGACGAACGCGGCCGAGTCGCAACCACGCGGCCCAACTCGACAAGAGAGTCGGCAGACGATGCAGCGCGCTCGAGAACTGCGAGAAACTCGGGCTCTTCGTCGGGGAGAACGGTCGACGGGAGACCTTCGGGAGAGAGGCGAACGGCATGCGAATCGGACACGGCGTCAGAGTAACCTGAAGCCGTGGGTGAACTCGTCTCGGTGTTCCAGTTCGCTTTGGACGTCTCTCAAGTGCGAAATGCGACACTTGCGGGTTCCGTCATTCCAGTCATCATCGGACTGTTGCTCTTCCGCATCGTTGCCGGAGCATTCGCGAGAGCTTTCATTCTCGTGATCGCCCTCGTCGTCGGCGGAGTGATCTATCTGCAACGTCAAGAAATCACGGATTGCGTCAAGGACGCCCGCGCAGGAATCGAGCAACTCGATGCCATCGAGGCACCGGAGATCGACTGCAAGATTTTCGGTTTCGATCTCAGCCTGCGACCCTGAGACAGCCTCACCGTCATCATCCCGACAGCGGCCAGACACCGCTCTTCAGTCTGGTGAGAATGGGGAAGACGAGTCGCTCCACGAACTCGGCAGGTCGAGAAGAATGCGCATTGTGGTGGGCGCCGTCGAGAACGATCAATCGTGAATCCACTTGCTCGGCCAGGTATTCGGCACCACGCCTCATGTAGTCCCGAGCAAGCGAACCGATGCCGATGGCGACCGGAACCGTGATTGCGTCGAAGTCGAATGCCGATGAGGCGTGGATCGAAGCGAGTTCGTCCACGAGAGCTCGTCCCTCCTGTCGGCGTTCGCGCTTTGTCGCCTCCGGGAGCCGATCCCACAGCCGCTGACCGATGAAGCGAATGAGGAACTCCTGCGCTGCCAGTTCGGGATCGTCCGTTCGACGGGATGCCTGGCCCGCACCGGTGTCGGTCGGCCACCACTCGAGCCACGGCATGGGATTCTCGTACGTCACGACTCCGCGAACGAGTTCCGGGTGCTGCGCCGCACAGGCGAGCGCGACTGTGCCGCCGAAACTGTGTCCGATGACGATCGCCGGTTTCGATCCAATGACAACGGCCAAATCACCTACATGTGCTGCGATCCCGAAGGGACCAGGCAAGGCCGACGAAGACGCATACCCGCGTCGGTCGTAAAGCGTGACCTCGAAGGAGTTGCTCAGAATCCGTGCCAACTTGAGG
>JBDLRO010000289.1:0-3134 GCA_039800025.1 Actinomycetota bacterium
TTATCGCATGTGGATCAGGCGACCGGACTTGCCGTGACGAACACGGACCACCGTTGCGGGACAGTGCCGGAATCTCACCGGCTTCGCTGCATTCCACACGAACCGACTATTGCCGGCAACGAGACGGTACCACAGCGAGCTCGCAGAACGTCACTGCGATCCACTTGCCCCTCATGGCGCGTCGATTGCACGCGCAACGAAACTCAGGAACGTGCGACGAGGTCGGCGATGCGACGAATTCCCTCTTCGAGATCTGCATCTCCGAGAGCGAACGAGAAACGCGCGTACCCGGGAGTGCCGAACGCTTCGCCGGGAACGATGGCGACTTTGGCTTCGGACAGAACGATGTCGGCCAGTTCCATACTGGAGGTCGCAACCTTGCCGTTGATCGATATTCCGAGAAGGCCGGTCACATTCGGGTAGCAATAAAAAGCTCCTTCTGGTGCTCGACATGTGACGCCGGGTATCTCGTTCAACAGCCGATGCATCGTCCGTCCACGTCGCTCGAACGCGGTTCGCATCTCGGCAACAGCGGTCAGATCACCGGCAACCGCAGCCAGGGCTGCGACCTGCGCCACGTTGTTGACATTCGACGTCGCATGACTCTGGAAATTGATCGCAGCCTTCATCACATCTGACGGGCCGATCATCCAGCCGACTCGCCAGCCGGTCATTGCATACGTCTTGGCAACTCCATTGACGATGATGCACTGATCGGCTACTTCCGGCACGAGAGTCGGCATGCTGCTGAACACGCTGCCGCCGTAGGTGAGATGCTCGTAGATCTCATCGGTCATGACCCAGACACCGCGTTCGACGGCCCATTTGCCGATCTGCTCCACCTCGGCGGGCGTGTACACGCCCCCCGAAGGATTGTCGGGAGAGACGAAGAGCAATGCTTTCGTTCGCGGGGTGAGCGCAGCGTCGAGTTGGTCGACCGTGACGCGGAATCCGGTGCTCTCATCGGTGTCGACGACGACCGGCACCCCACCAGCCAACGTCACGGCTTCGGGATAGGTCGTCCAATACGGGGCGGGAACGATGACCTCGTCGCCTGGGTCGCACAGGGCGGCGAGCGCCGTGAACACAGCATGTTTGCCGCCATTGGTCACGAGAACGTTTGCTGCGCTCGTCGTGAAGCCGCTGTCACGAAGGGTCTTTGCAGCGATCGCTTCGCGCAATTCGGGAAGTCCTGCAGCCGGGGTGTAGCGGTGGTACTTCGGCTCTCGGCAGGCGCGAACAGCAGCTTCGACAATGTGCTCCGGAGTCGGAAAATCAGGCTCGCCTGCTCCGAACCCGATCACGTTCTCCCCAGCGGCCTTCAGTGCCTTGGCCTTGGCATCGACCGCAAGGGTTGCCGATTCGGCAATCGAGGCCAAACGTGACGACGTTCGGCGCGGAGATGGACCATTTCGTTGGGGGGACGAACTCATGCCTGCCATGCTTGCATAGTGAACACAAAAGACCCCCGAGAAATTCGCGTTTCATCCGATCTTTTGCCGCGAGACGGTCGATTCGGTTGCGGTCCTTCCAAGATCCGCCCCGAACAGCTCGATGACCTGATGGCTGCTGGTCCGAGACTTCTGGGAACCTCGCATCGCCAAGCACCGGTCAAAAATGTCGTGAAGTCGGTGCGGAACGGCCTTCGCGAACTCTTCGGACTTCCCGATGACTGGGAAGTCGTTCTCGGGAATGGTGGCTCGACAGTCTTTTGGGACGTCGCCACCTTCGGGCTGATCGACGCCAAGAGCCAGCACCTCGTCTTCGGGGAGTTCTCGTCCAAGTTCGCGCAGGCCGCCGCTGCTGCACCGCACCTCGGTTCACCGACAGTCGTCGAGAGCGCCCCTGGCACCCACCCATCGTCTCGTGCCGAGTCCGGGACGGACGTCTATGCATTCACACACAACGAAACGTCGACCGGCGTCATGATGGATCTCCGGCGACCGATCGGGAGCGACGAGGGCGCTCTCGTGGTCGTCGATGCGACATCGGCGGCTGGTGGTCTGATGTGGGATCCGAGCGAGGTCGACGTCTACTACTTCGCTCCCCAGAAGTGCTTCGCATCCGACGGAGGGCTGTGGATCGCCGCGTGCTCGCCTCGGGCGATCGCGAGAATCGAACGAATCTCCGCAACGGGTCGCTGGGTTCCGGCGTCCTTGGATCTCAGGATCGCTCTCGACAATTCCCGGGCGGACCAGACGTACAACACGCCGGCACTGGCGACGCTCGTCCTTCTCGAATCACAGATCCGTTGGATGAATTCGATCGGCGGGCTCGCAGCGTGCAATGCCCGCTCCGCAGAATCGGCAGCGGTGATCTACGAGTGGGCTCAGTCGCGATCCTGGCTGACTCCTTTCGTCGCAGACCCGGCCCAACGCTCACAAGTCGTGGCAACGATCGATGTAGCGGCCCCTTCCGAAGGAGGTGCCGATGCGAACGACATCTGCGCAGCCCTTCGGGCCAACGGCATCGTGGACACCGACAGCTACCGAAAACTCGGACGAAACCAATTGAGGGTCGGAATGTTTCCGGCAATCGACCCCGATGACGTACGTGCTTTGACTGCGTGTGTCGACGTTGTATTCGGGGAGATGTCCAGGTGAGACTCTTTCCATGGAAGTCTCCGATGTCCTGAGATGGCAGGGCGTCGACCTCCCTCTTCGACGCCCGATCATGGTTGTGACATTGACCGGATGGTTCGATGTCGCCGGAGCGGCAACGACGGCCCTCGAACACCTCGTCGCTCACAATGAATCGGAGATCATCGGATCGATCGACTCCGATCCCTTCTACGACTTCACTCAGATCCGACCAGAGGCCCGACTCGACGACGACGGTGAACGAATCATCGTCTGGCCGAACAACGATTTTCTCGCTGTCCGGTGTCCGGATTCGGCTCACGACCTGATCGTCCTCACCGGTGTCGAACCCCACGTGCGCTGGCGAACGTACGTCCAGTGTCTGGTGGCCGCCTTCACCCGAACGCAGTGCGAAGCGATCGTGACCGTCGGCGCCGCTGCCGATGCGATTCCCCATACACGCATTCCGAATGTCGTCGGCAGCACGGTCGATCCGACGCTTGCCCGAACTCTCGGTCTGTCACGCCCCAGCTACCAGGGCATCACGGGGGTTGT
>JBDLRO010000290.1:0-16751 GCA_039800025.1 Actinomycetota bacterium
GGCGGTGCTATGACTGCTCACTCCTGTGCAAAGGGCTGACCTCCCAATTCGATGGTTGATGGACGACGCGAAGTCGACACGGGTCAGCCACACAGTGGCCTTCTCGAATGACCTGATCGCACTCCGATGACTCTGATGTACCTTCGAGACACCGGGTGGCCAGGTGGGAGCGGAGCCCCACTTCGCCTCAGTTGTGGGAGGTAGCGTATCGGGCGAAACCATGTCAGACGCCAACCATTCCGAACTTTCAGACTCCTTCGAGGCTCTGGCCGATGCCAGACGCCGTTTGGCTGAAGCTCCTGTCGACGTGGTGGTCGCGAACCACGCCATGGGACTGTTCGAGCTCGGAGCCATTCATCTCTCGGGTGAACCACCCGACCTCGAGGCCTCAGCTCTGGCCATCGACGCTCTCGCATGCCTCGTCGAGGGTCTCGATGAACGTCTGGGCGAGAATGCACCGGCCCTGCGCGACGCGCTCGCAAACATCCGCCTCGCATTCGTGCAGATCAAGGGCGCCCTCGAGGGTTGACCGCTCAGACTGAAGCCACTGAAAAGGCTTCAGGACGAGAGAACTTCTCTCGGATGTGGAACTCGACATCCGTGCCGACAGCAATTGTCCGACTTCCATCGACGATCTCCACGCAATGGAACATGTATGTTTCGCCGGTTGGAACGGAAACTCTTCCAAGGCCGCAGTGCTCGTCGAACTCCACCACACGACCTCGAAGGCGATTCGGGGTCGATGCTGACTCCTCCGACTCCATTTCAGGCAACGATCTTGGAGATCGGCAGTTCGAGAAGATCAGAGGCCCCAGCATCCTTCAGTGCCGGAATCAAGGTATTGATACCTCGCTTCTCCACAACGGACTCGACAGCAAACCCTCCTCCAGCAAGTTCGCTGATCGTGGGTGACTTCGCAGAAGGAAGAACGGACAGGACTCCGTGAAGGTCGTCCGCAGACACGTTGAGTTTGACCAGCACCTTCGTACGGGCATCGAGAGTTCCGAGCAAGAGCGTCATGATCTGGGCCATCGCATGGCGCTTGTCGGGGTCGCCGAACGACGCCTTGTTGGCGATGACTTCTGTATAACTCACGAGCATCGTATCGATGACTCGCAAGCCGGCGGCCCTGAGTGCGCGACCTGTCTCGGTGATGTCGACGATGCAGTCGGCGATGTCGGGAATCTTCGCTTCCGAGGCTCCATAGGACAGGCGTACGTCAGCATCGATGCCGAAGCGGGAGAAGAAACGCCTCGTCAGACTCGGATACTCCGTACTCACACGAACACCTTGAGGAAGGTCAGCAACCGAGGTGACCGGACTGTCCCCAGCCACCGCCACCACGACCTTCACCGGATCGCTCGTCGCCTTGGAGTACCGAAGTTCGCCGAGGCTTTCGACGTCACTCTCGGTCTCCTCGACCCAATCTCGCCCTGTGATTCCGAGGTCGAAGAGCCCCTCGCTCACGTACTGCGGGATCTCTTGTGGCCGCAGAATTCGGACCTCGCTGATCCGCGGGTCATCGATGACGGCCTTGTAATCGACGGTCGAAGATCTCTTGATCGGCAAATCGGCCGACTCGAAGAGTTCGAAAGTCGCGCGTTCCAGGGATCCCTTCGGGACGACGAGTCGCAACACGCTCGAAACCCTATCGGTGCGGGCATCAACTGCCGGGGAGAACTCCTCCGATCTGAGAACACCTGCCACACGGCGATGCGAGGTTTCAATCGATGCGAGGTATCGATCAGTGCGAGGTCTCGTGCCCACCGAGGAGCCGGACAGCATGCGGCAGCACATCGATCACCGCTTCGAGTTGTTCGACACATCCCTTCGGGGAGCCAGGAGTGTTGCAGATCACGGCTCCGCCGCGGGTTCCTACCACCCCTCGGGACAGACGGCCGAGTGGGCTGACGGCCCTCATCGCTTCAGCGATACCGGGTGCCTCGCGTTCGATGACAAGGCGGGTGCCCTCTGGAGTTTGATCTCTCGGCGCGAAGCCGGTTCCACCCGTCGTCACGATCAAGCCCGTGAAGCCATCGGCCATCGACCGCAGAACATCTGCTACAACTGTGCTTCCATCCGAGCACGTCTGGTGGTCGATCACGACGAAACCGTGCTCGGTGAGACAGCGAACCAGCGCCTCACCGCTCGCGTCGAGACGTGTTCCAGCGACGACGCCGTCGCTGACAGTCAGCACCTTCGCCGACAAAGGAGACGAATCGCTGGTCATGTCGAGCGACGGTATCTCAGCACGACCATGCCGTCGGAGTCGACCCGGTGCGGCAGGACCCGCGCGCCGTGGCCGAAGGGCTCCCAGTGCTCACCCAATGCAGGGAGATCTCCGTCACCCTCATGCGCAACCACGTCGAATCCTGGCGGCACCGCGTGGTCGATGGACTCCTCAGCCGTGAGTGTGCACACGCTGTAGACCAGAACCCCGCCCGGACGCACGAGTCTCGCCGACTCCTCGAGAATCGATGCCTGGATGGAAGCCAGATCTGCGATGTCGGACTCCTGGATGCGCCATCGGGCGTCAGCCCGACGCCTCAGAACCCCGAGGCCCGAACACGGTGCATCCACCAGGACCCGATCGGCGCAGCCGTCGAGCAGAGGAATCCGGCGCGCGTCTGCAACGAGAACCGCCAACGGATGCCGAGTCGAGATCGAGTTCGCCATGACCAGCCCCGCCCGAACCGGACTGATGTCGATCGCAATGACGTGAGCCCCGCTCGCTGCGAGTCCGGTGGCCTTACCGCCCGGGCCGGCACACACATCGACGATCGTTTCCCACTGACGGGCTCCGACGGAGCGGACGACGTCCTGGCTGGCGGAATCCTGGACATATCCGTCGACCCGCTTCGTCACGGGAGCTGGTCGATTCATCGCCTCCAAGGTCGCGTTGAGATCACCGTGTTCCATCTCGGATGCCAGTCTCTCGACGATCCAATCCGGATAGCTCATCTTCACCGTGTCACTCGGCCACTGCATCGGCGTCGCTGCAACTCTTCTCAGAACAGCGTTGACGAAACCTCGGGATCGAACCGGAGCCACAGCCACGGTCTCGTCCACTGCAGCATGATCCGGCACGTCGGCGAACACGATCTGGTACGCGCCCAAACGAAGCACCTGCCGAGTCTCGATATCGGGCTCCTTTGCGATGAACCTGTCGACGACAGCATCACACGCACGTTTCATTCGCGTCGTTCCGTAGACGAGCATCGTCACGAACGCCCGATCCTCCTGACTCAGACGGGAGCGATCGAGAATTGGACCGAGAACCAGATTGGCGAAGGCTCCATCTCGTTCGATTCGCACAAGAACCTCGAGGGCCACCTTTCGTGTCGAGAGACGTCCCGATCTCGTCATTCGCCACGAATCCAACTGCGAATCAGACATGGTCGAAACAATCACCGATCTGCAGCCGGGCACCGCGAGCCCAGTCCGCGGCAGCGACACGAGGTTTTCCCTCGGGTTGAACGTCCACGAGTTGCACCGAACCATGTCCGCACCCGACGACGACGCGATTCTCGCTCAACTCGACTTGGCCCTGCGGAAGTGCGATGTCGAGAACGACGACCGAATGAATCTTGAAGCGGCGTCCGCGAAACGCACTCCACGCTCCCCCGATCCGCACGCGCCGAGACACCATGATCGCCGACTCCGACCATTCGATGTGTCGTTCGGCTGGCTCGATTTTTGCCGCATACGTAGGAGCGCCGTGTTGAGGTTGTGCTCGAAAGTCCCCTGAGCTCAAGGCCTGGAGAAGGAGCCTGTTTCCCTCTGCCAAGAGCTGGGTCCGGATGTCTTGGGCAGTCGTCGATTCCCCAATCGCCATCGTCGCCGATGAAATCACCGCTCCGGTGTCCAAGCCCTCTTCCAGTTGCATCAAACACACCCCTGTCGTGTCATCTCCGGCGAGAATCGCACGTTCGATCGGAGCAGCGCCACGCCACCTCGGAAGCAGCGACACGTGGAGGTTCACCATAGGAATCTCTGCGAGCACGTGAGGTCTGACGAGTGCGCCATACGCAACGACGACGCCGAGGTCGAACGGGTTCACACGATGTTCGGCGAGGAGACTCTCGACGTCGTGCACGACGGGAATTCCGTGCTCGTTCGCCAGGTCCTTCACCGGACTGCCCGTCAGGGCGGATCCCCTGCCCCGCTTCTTGTCGGCACGTGTCACCACGAGAGCGACATCGAAACGGTTCACGATCAGGAAAGCGAGCGCTCCGGCAGCGATGTCAGGAGTGCCGAGAAAAGCGACCCTCCGAACGGGCGATGTCGGCAACGGAGCAAGTGCGGATTCAGACGGCACTGCAGCGTCTCCGAACGCGGGGAACGAAGAAACGAGAGTTCTCTCGACCAATCACTCCGCTTCGAGGCGAATGGCTGAGCCGAGTGCCACACCCTGTTCTTTGATCTTGGCGTACTCGGCCATTGCTCGCGCCCGTTGCTCGGGTTGCATGCGGTCGAACATCAGCACGCCGTTCAGATGGTCGAGCTCGTGCTGGAACAGACGGGCCTCGAGTTCGTCGGCTTCGATCTCGATCTCGTTGCCGTCGAGATCGATCCCCCTCATGAGAACTTTTTTCGGGCGGGTCATCTCGACGAAGAGACCAGGAATGCTCAGACATCCCTCGTCGTACACCCATTCGCCTTCGGACTCCGCGATCATCGGGTTGATGATGACTTGTGGATCGTCGTCCATGTCCCAAACGAAGATCTGTCGTTGAATGCCGACCTGGGGAGCCGCGAGACCGATGCCCGAATCACTGTCGTACAGGGTCTCGAACATTTCATCGACCATGCGCACGACCTTGCCGTTGATGTCCGTGACCTCAGCGGCGCGTGTGACCAGAACCGGGTCACCAAAAGTGCGGATCTCGTAACTCATACGTGGAAGGCTACCTATGGCATGACCACTCCTCCTGGCAGTCGGCCCGGCAAGCCGCATTCTCACTACTTCGACTCGACTCCGTCTGCGCTCTCGGATCCAGGAGTCGTTCACGTCTCTCTTCCCGACCTCTCGTTCGATCTCGCAACCGATTCAGGGGTCTTCGGCCGCAGGCGACTCGATCCAGGCACCAAGATCCTCCTCATGGAGGCGCCAGCGCTTCCCGAGCAGGGAGAGTTCCTCGACCTCGGGTGCGGCGTCGGACCGATTGCGATCACGATGGCGTTGCGTCGACCGTTTGCTCGAGTCTGGGCAGTGGACGTCAATGAGCGAGCACGTCAGCTGACCGCCGCCAACTCAGCGAATCTCGGGGTGAGAAACGTCGTCGTCCTCGACCCGACCGACGCACCTGAGGACATTCGATTCGATGTGATCTGGAGCAATCCCCCCATCAAAGTCGGCAAGAAGGCACTTCACGGGATGCTCACGACATGGATCCCACGCCTGACCGAACGAGGTCGAGCAGTTCTCGTCGTCCACAAGAATCTCGGAAGTGACTCTCTCGCATCATGGCTGCAATCGAGCGGCTGGACAGTGGAGAGACTGACGTCGCGGCAGGGATACCGATTACTCGACGTTCGACGTCCTGAGTGACCCACAACTACGACTTGAATCGAGCCTTGCCAAAGTGCTTCACATCGACAGTGGATCGACCTCGATGCGGACAGTCGAACGAATCACAGACGACAATGACGCCCAGGCATCACTCAGACTTCGATGATCGACGGCTCGAATGATCGCTCGTCCACGATGTCGTGAGATGACAAGACCCTGGGCATTCGCAAGACCCTCCACGCATCGATCCACGCCATCTCCCTCCACGACGGCGAGGGTGCTGAACGGCGGCAATCCGAGATCTCGTCGGCGCTCGGTCTCTGCTTCCGTCAGGATTGCCGGATTGCCTTCGACCGCGGCTCGTACGACATCGTGATCGGCGAAGGAGGTCTGAATCAGAATTCGACCCTTCCTGTTCCGCGGTCCAACGAGGCGCGCCGCTCGAACGAGAAGGGCCATCGCCTGCTCGTGTGCCTGGAAACGCGGCGCCAGGAGTTCCCGGTCGAAATCGAGGAACACCACGACATCGGCACGATGTATCCGGTGAAGAGTCGCGCTCGTGCCGACAAAGACGTCGTGCGATGCCTCATCTACGACGATGTCGCCTGATTCGATCTTGGCAACAGGCCGATTCGCCGCCTTCTCCAATTCCTCGCGCAGTCGGGTGACTCCCGGACGAAGTCGCGAGATCGCTGTCGACGAGCACACAGCGCACACCGGAGGTCTCGACAGATGACACACCGGGCATTCGAGCCTGCCGTCTTCCAACTCGACGAGCGTGCTGCTGCAGGCTTCACACCTCACCAGATCACCGCATGAACGGCATCCGAGCAGACGAGCCAGTCCTTTGGTATTCGAAATGCACACGACTCGAAGACTCCGGTCACGGAGGACGTCGATCAGTTCCGCTGACACGAGCGATCTGCTCCACACAGGCTCCGCCGATCGATCGATCACCTCGACGCTCGGCCAACCCGCCCGTTCACGCTCGGGCGGAGGTGCCAACACCTTCCTCGAGTGCGAACCCACGACCGTCGGACTCGCCGAAATCAGAAGCAATGGGGCGTCGTTCTCTCGACATCGCTCTGCCAAGATCTCTCTCGCATGCCACGTCGGCATCCTCTCTTCTTGCAGGGACTCCTCATGCTCGTCCAACACGACAGCAGCGGCGAGATCCGGACACGGGGCAAAGGCCGCAGAGCGAGCACCAATGACGACGTCGACCCCTCCGCGCGCGCTGTTCCACTCGTGAGGCATGAGAGCGACGCTGATCCCTGCCCGTTTCAGCCGGGCGGCCATGACTCTGCTCGCATCGACGGTGGCACACACGACCAAAGTCGGGCCCATGTGTGCGGCAGAGAGCACTGCAGGCAATTGGTCGTGCGTGGGAGGAAGCCGAAGCACTCCGCCTCCCTCGCGCAGCAACTCGCTCGCTGCAGGAGAGACCGGGGACGCGACCACTTTCGTCCGGCGAGAAGGCGAAGCCCTCGAAACGACGGTGTGAGGCGAAGCCGTGACGAGAAATGGTCGAAGTTTGCCGACACACCAACGATTCGCGGCCCATCGACTCAATGACACAACTGTCGCGTCCGGTCCGATTCCCGAAAACTTCAAGATCGGCTTGAGCTCGGACTCGTTCGGCTCCATGTTCGGCGTACAGGAGACGACCCATCCGCCGACGCGACGCCCGTTCAAATTCACCCGAACCTTGCAACCGACTTCGATCGACCCCTTCAACTCGTCAGGGACGAAGTAGTCGAAGGTTCGATCGATCCCGGTGACATCGGGGACGACCTCGACGACGAACCGAGTGACCTCGGACATGTCCGTTCGACGTCAGATCACAGGCCGAGCGCTGAAGTCAGATCATCGACTCGCGACAGCTTCTCCCACTCGAAATCAGGGAGCTCGCGACCGAAGTGACCGTAGGCGGCTGTCTGGCGATAGATCGGTCGCTTCAATTGAAGGTCTCGCACGATTGCTGCCGGCCGAAGATCGAAGACGTCCCGAACTGCACGTGCGATGTGGGCAGAGTCGACCTTCTCCGTCCCGAAGGTCTCGACCAGGATGCTCACCGGATGCGCCATACCGATGGCATATGCAACTTGGACTTCACAGCGATCCGCTGCCCCGGTTGCCACCACATGCTTGGCCACCCAACGCGCAGCATATGCCGCTGAGCGATCCACCTTGCTCGGATCCTTGCCGCTGAACGCCCCACCGCCGTGTCGACCCATTCCGCCATAGGTGTCGACGATGATCTTGCGTCCTGTCAGACCAGTGTCGGCATGAGGACCACCGAGCACGAACTTCCCCGTGGGATTCACGTACACGACGTAGTCGTCGTCGGCGAACTGACGAGGGATGACCGGACGAATCACCTGTTCGATCAGGTCCGGACGAATCACTGTGTCTCGATCGATGCCGTCATCGTGCTGAGTGGAGACGAGAACTGCCTTGAGGCGTACGGGGCGACCGTCCTCGTAATCGAACGTCACCTGAGTCTTTCCATCGGGGCGAAGATATGGAATCTGGCCCGACTTTCGAACCTCTGTCAAGCGTTCTGCAATCCGGTGGGCGAGGTGAATCGGCAGCGGCATCAATTCGGGGGTCTCGTTGCAGGCGAAACCGAACATCATTCCCTGATCGCCGGCTCCCTGAAGGTCGAGGTCGTCCTTCGGACCCGCCCCGCGAACCTCTTCGCTGCGATCCACGCCCTGGGCGATGTCCGGACTCTGAGCGTCCAAAGCGACGAGCACTCCGCAGGTCTGACCATCGAATCCGAAGTCGGCATTGGTGTATCCGATTCCCTTGATCACGTCACGTGCGGTTTCGGCGATGTCCACATACGCCTCGGTCGTGATCTCCCCTGAGACCAAACACAGCCCTGTCGTCACTAGCGTTTCGCACGCCACACGAGCATGGGGGTCCTGAGTCAGGATTGCATCGAGGACTGCATCGGAAACCTGGTCCGCGACTTTGTCGGGGTGGCCCTCGGTCACGCTCTCCGATGTGAATGTCCATTGACGACTCATTGCTGCTCCGTTCACGAGCGCGATTCGCGCACCTCGACGACGATGTCGAGCAGCCGACGGGCAACGTCCCGCTTGTCGCTCAACGGCATCGACTCTAGATCGTGAGCGGAGCGAACAAAGGTAACTGCGTTGGTGTCGTGATCGAATCCGACACCTGGTTGAGCCACATCGTTTGCAACGACGAGATCGAGGTTCTTCTTGAGCATCTTGCGCCGAGCGTTCTCCACGAGGTCAGCGGTCTCGGCTGCGAAACCGACGAGGACTTGATCGCTTCTCTTGGTCGATCCCGCCTCGGCGAGGATGTCAGCGGTCGGTTCGAGATGCACTTCGGGCACTCCCGCTTCCTTCTTGATCTTGCCGGAAGAAGAGCGAATCGGACGGAAATCGGCCACGGCTGCCGCCATGATGAGTACATCGGAGCCCGACCATCTGGATCGAACGGCCTCGTGCATGTCGAGTGCCGTTTCCACTCGCACGACGTCGACTCCCTCGGGTACCGCACGATCGGTCGTCGTGACCAGCACGACGCTCGCCCCTCGTCGAGCTGCTTCCTCGGCAATTGCGTGACCTTGTTTGCCGCTCGACCGGTTGGTCACCACTCGAACGGCATCGATCGGCTCTCGAGTGCCACCAGCAGTGACGAGAATTCTGCATCCCGTCAGGTCGCCCGCCGTCGGACTCGTGGAGGAAAGAACTTCGACGATCTCTGACATGATCGCATCAGGCGGGGCGAGACGCCCCTTTCCAGTGTCACCGCCTGCGAGACGACCCTCCTCTGGCGCGATGATTCGAGTCCCCCGACTCCGCAGGAGTGCGATGTTGTCCTGCACCGCGGGGTGTTCCCACATCTCGGTGTGCATCGCAGGACACACGATCACCGGTGCTCGAGTCGCGATCAGGACGTTGGTGAGCAAGTCCGTGGACAGTCCGTGCGCATACGCACCGATCAGTCGCGCTGTTGCGGGAACGACGACGATCAGGTCGGCGGTCTGGCCGAGTTTGGTGTGTGGGATCGGATCATCTCCTTCCCACATGGAAGTCCGGACCGGTTCACTTGCAAGAGCCGACACGGTCGTGCGACCGATGAAGTGTTCGGCGGCTCTGGTCATGACCGGCACGACGTGCGCTCCTGCATCCACCAGACGGCGACACACCTCGACAGCTTTGTAGGCCGCGATTCCTCCACAAATGCCGACGACGACTCGCCGTCCTGCGAGGTCGGTCATCGAATTCTCAGACGTCGTCGGAATCGGGAACGCCGATGAGACCAGACGTTTCGCGAACAGGGTTCTGGGAACCACCGATGAAATCCGAACCGAGTACGTCATTCGCATCGGCCCGTGCCGCTTCTTCGGCCTCGGCTCTCTCGGCCATCTCCTCGGCTGAGACTCGCACGATCTTGTCAGCCGCGATCTCTTCGAATGCCATGCTCAGCGGCTTGCGCAACGACGCCACTTGGGTGGAACGACCTTCGAGGAAATCGACCCCATCTTGGCGTAGTACTGCTGCAGTTCGCGGGCACGTCGGGCGGCAAGGGTGACGAGACTGAACTTGGAATCGACCTTGTCCAAAAGGGTTTCCAACTCCGGCGTCATGAGGGAGTCGTGCGGAACGGCGATGGAATGGGTCATGGTCATCGACTTTCGTGATTGGGACGGCAATGAGAGCCTACCGGCGTTCGAATCGTCAAGTCTGTCCCCTCAAGGCAGCGATGATGCTCAACAATTCGTCGACGGTTCGATCCACATCGTCGTTCACGATGCAGAAATCCGCCAGAGCCAGCCCCACAGGTTCCTCGTCCTCGGCCTTGCGGAGCCTCTCCAGAACCTTGTGGTCGGGATCCCCCCGCCCGATCAAGCGCCGGCGCTGCTCTTCTCGCGACGGAGGCAGAACGAAGACCAGAACGGAGTCCGGATGTCGGACCTTCACCTGCTGAGCACCGTCCACCTCGATCTCGAGCACGATGTCCTGCTCGGACATCAGGTCCGGGATCGGAGTTCCGTAGTAATTGCCCAGGAACTCGGTCCATTCGAGAAAACCCCCGTTGTCACGGTGCTGCTCGAATCGATCGCGAGAGGTGAACACGTAAGCGTCGTCACGCTCACCAGGACGCTTCTCCCGAGTCGTCCAGGATCTGCTGAGACTGAGCGCCGGATCGCGGATCACCAGCGAGTCAACGATCGTTCCTTTGCCCACACCACCGGGTCCGGAAACGATGATGATCAGAGGGGACCTCATGAGGTCTGAGGCGACACGGAGTCGGGACGGGCTTGCATCTCGAGACGATCGAGCAGGTTCGACCGACGCTCGGAGTCGAGATGTTCGATCTTGAGGTTTGCTGAGACTCCCACTTCGTCGAGAATTCTACGCGCCTTGACCTTCCCGAGGCTCGGGAGATTCTCGACGACTGTGACGACCTTGATCGTTCGAATCAGAGGATCCTCCGATTCGAAGATCTGTCGCACGTCGACACCCCCTGCTCGGACGTCCTCGATCAAAGCTTCGCGCGTTCGTCGAATTCGTTCAGCGAGTTCGAGAGCTACTCGTCTCTCATTCGATTCCGAGTGAGACGACGAATCCATACGAGAACGATAGCCAGGCGCCGTCCGCCCAACTGGCGACCGGGTGGTTCAGGATTTACGGATCACGAATGATAGAGATCCGTGAGATCCCGCAATGCCCGATGCCCTCTCTCAGCCGCCCACGTGACGAGATCTGCCGCGATTCGAAACGACGCTCGAGGATCGGCGAATGTTGCCGTGCCGACTTGAACGGCGCTCGCTCCGACCATCATCAATTCGACTGCTTCCCATGCCTGCGTCACTCCTCCCACTCCGATGATGGGGAGATCCGGACAGGCAACGCGGACGTCGTGAACAGCTTTGACCGCAATCGGGTGGATGACCCGTCCCGACAATCCGCCGCCCATGCCGTGACCGAGAACGGAACGACCGGTACGTTCGTCGAGAACCAAGCCTGAGACAGTGTTCACCAACGTCACGGCTTCGGCACCCGAAGCATGGACGATTCTGGCCAGATCCGCTAGTCGATCCGTGTTCGGGCTCAGTTTCGCCCAAACGGGTCGCTCGATTCGACCACATCGTCGAATGATCTCTGCACTGAGGTCCGGATCATGGGCGATGATCCCATGCCCGGCCACATTGGGGCAGGACAGATTCACCTCGACTGCAACGATGGACGCAGCAGACTGGAGCGAACTCAGAATGGCACGGACCTGCTCCGCTGCCTCCTCGTATTCGTCCGCAGTCCTCCCCCACAAACTGACCACCACACGCGCTTCGTGCTGTGCCAGCTTCTCGAGATGATCCGAGGCCCATTGCATGATTCCCGGTCCTTGCAACCCGACGGCATTCAGCATCCCATCCGAGATCGGATGCAGCCGTGGTGCAGGATTACCTGGCCAAGGAAATGCCGACATCGACTTCACGACAACGGCTCCGAGTGAATTCAGTGCTCCGAAATCGTGCAACTCTGCGCCGTGTCCCGAGGTACCTGCAGCGGTCATCACCGGATTCGGCAAGACGACGCTGCCAATCCTCACCGCTGTGTCAACGCCCATGATGCTCCTGCAGGCTCTTCACCATCCCAGGGCTGATGGCATTCTCTGCCATTCCTTGTACTGCTGCGAGCGCGGCTTCGACCGTTGTCACGGAACTGACACGATGAACGTTCGCAGCTTTGCGAATCGCTTCGCCGTCGGTTCGACCACCTCGTCCTTGCGGGGTGTTGATGACGAACGAAATTCCACCGGCGGCAATGAGGTCCACGGCGGTGACCGGCGCCTTCTCACTGACCTTGCCAACGATCTGATCGACCGGAGTTCCGAATCCTGCGAGATAATGAGCCGTTCCCGTGGTGGCAGCGATGGCGAATCCCATCGATTTGAGACGATGAGCGAGAACGATCCCTGCCGGCTTGTCTGGGTCGGCAAGCGACAAGAAAACTGTTCCCTCCGTCGGAAGGACGGTCCCCGAGGCCAGTTCAGCCTTGTAGAACGCTCGCCCGAAACTGGAGTCGATTCCCATGACCTCCCCGGTGGAACGCATCTCCGGCCCGAGTGCCGGGTCGACTTCTGGAAAACGACTGAACGGTAGAACAGCCTCCTTGACCGCGACGATCGATGATTCACCTTCGAGAATCGACGGACGCAAGAAGCCCTCCTCGCGAAGTTCTGCAAGGGTTGACCCCAGCATGACGCGCGTGGCAACTTTGGCCAACGGAACGCCCGTCGCCTTGGCGACGAACGGAACTGTGCGACTTGCACGAGGGTTGGCCTCGATCACATAGACCGTGGTGCCGGCGACTGCGAACTGGACGTTGATCAGACCACACACGTCGAGAGCATGAGCGATCGAGCGCGTGTACGTCTCGATGACCTCGATGACCCATGAATTGAGAGTCTGAGGGGGAATTGCACATGCTGAATCGCCAGAGTGAATCCCCGCTTCTTCGACGTGTTCCATCACGCCGCCAATGAGCACTTCTCCCGCATGGTCGCGAACCGCGTCGACATCCACTTCTTTTGCATCTTCGAGGAAGCGATCGATGAGAACCGGCCGCTCAGCCGAAAGTCCTCCTTCTCGTCCGAGCGTTCCGTTTCCGATCAGCTCGGCCATTGCGCGTTCCAGGTGGGCGTGATCGTGGACGATCTGCATCGCTCGCCCGCCCAGCACGTAACTGGGACGAACCAAGACGGGAAATCCCACTTCGTCGACGATCGCTTTCGCCTCGCTCAGATCGAGGGCCGTCCCTCCTGGCGGCTGCGGAATGTTGAGCGACGCGCACAGCGCGTTCCACTTCTCGCGATCTTCGGCAAGATCGATCGATCGAGGCGATGTTCCTGCAATGAGGTCGGGAGAGATCCCGCCGGACAGCTTCAGCGGCGTCTGCCCGCCGAGTGACACGATCACCTTGGGCGAACGACCATTGGACGAGAGCGTCTCTGCGTCGATGACGTTCAGGACGTCCTCTCGCGTCAGAGGTTCGAAGTAGAGGCGATCCGATGTGTCGTAGTCCGTCGACACCGTCTCAGGGTTGCAGTTGACCATGATCGTCTCGTAGCCGGCATCCCGCAATGCGAACGACGCATGCACACAGCAGTAGTCGAACTCGATCCCTTGACCGATGCGATTCGGACCCGAGCCGAGGATGATCACCTTTTCGCGATCCGATGGCGCAACCTCCGACTCGTCTTCATACGTCGAGTAGTAATAGGGGGTCTGTGCAGCGAACTCCGCAGAGCAGGTGTCCACGGTCTTGTAGGTCGGAACGACGCCCAACTCCAGCCTCTTGCCACGAACGGACTCCTCTGGGACTCCCCACAAGTGGGCCATCTGGGCGTCGCTGAATCCGAAGCGCTTGGCTCGACGCATGACCGTTCGAGACATCTCACCCAAGGACAGCTGCTCGAGGTGCGTTCGCTCCTCGAAGATCTGAGCCATCTGATCGATGAACCATGGATCGATCCGACATGCATGATGTATGTCATCCAGAGACACACCCCGCCGAACCAATTCCGCGACTGCGAACAACCTGTCCGGCGTCGGGATCGCGATCGATGAGAGAAGAGTCTCGTTGTCGAACTCGGCGAGATGGTTCTCTGCCGGATCCGCTCCGAGCCCGAATCTCCCCTGCTCGAGCGAACGAAGTGCTTTTTGCAGGCTTTCGGCAAAGGTCCGGCCGATCGACATGACTTCGCCGACACTTTGCATCTGGGTACCGAGAACTCCACTTGTTCCCGGGAGCTTTTCGAATGCCCAGCGAGGAATCTTCGTGACGACATAGTCGATCGTCGGCTCGAAACTCGCCGGAGTCTTGCGCGTGATGTCGTTGGGAATCTCGTCCAGCGTGTATCCGACCGCCAACTTCGCTGCGATCTTGGCAATGGGAAATCCGGTGGCCTTGGATGCAAGAGCACTCGATCGCGACACACGCGGATTCATCTCGATGACGACCTGCCGACCGGTGGCGGGATCGACCGCAAATTGGACGTTCGAGCCCCCGGTCTCGACACCGACACGACGAATACACGCGAACGCAGCGTCACGCATGGCCTGATACTCCATGTCGCTGAGCGTTTGAGCGGGTGCAACGGTGATCGAGTCACCGGTGTGCACGCCCATCGGATCGACGTTCTCGATCGAGCAGATGATCACGCAGTTGTCGGCGCGATCACGCATGACCTCCAATTCGTACTCTTTCCAACCGGCAATGCTCTTCTCGATGAGAATCTCACCGATCGGGCTGGCAGCGAGACCGTCGCCTGCCAGCTTTCGGAACTCGTCGAGTGTTCCAGCGATTCCCGTGCCACGCCCGCCGAGGATGTATGCGGGTCTGATGATCGCGGGCAGCCCGATCTCTTCGATGACGTGCATCGCCTCGTCGAGACCGTGTGCGATACCACTCGGCGGAACATCGAGTCCGATTTCGAGCATTGCTCGTTTGAACTTGTCTCGATCCTCAGCTGTCGCAATCGACTCAGCATTGGCTCCGATCAGTTCGGGAGTACCGGGAACTCCAACGACTCCGCGTTCGAACAGCGCCATTGCCAGATTGAGACCGGTCTGGCCTCCGAGAGTCGGCAGCACCGCATCGGGCTTCTCCCTTTCGATGATCCGAGCGAGCACTTCCCAGGTCAACGGCTCGATGTAGGTCCGGTCGGCAAAATCCGGGTCGGTCATGATCGTGGCAGGATTCGAATTGGCGAGGATCACCCGATATCCCTCTTCGCGCAGGACACGACACGCCTGCGTTCCCGAGTAGTCGAATTCGCAGGCTTGGCCGATCACGATCGGTCCGGAGCCGATGATGAGGATCGAAGAAAGGTCGTCACGTCTCGGCATGTCACACCCTGCCTGTCTGCGCGCGGTCGTTCATCAGACGTTCGAACTCAGCGAAGAGATATCGGCTGTCGTGCGGACCCGGACCAGCCTCTGGGTGATATTGCACGCTGAAAGCGGATGCGTCCACGACTTCGATTCCTTCGTTCGTTCGATCGTTGAGATTCGAGTGCGTCACCCGAACACGGCCTCCCAGACTCTCTGGCTCGACGCAATAGTTGTGGTTCTGGCTCGTGATTTCGACCCGACCGCTCACTTCATGGCGAACGGGATGATTTCCACCGTGGTGACCGAAGGGCAGTTTGAAGGTCTCTCCACCGAGCGCCCGACAGAGCAACTGATGTCCGAGACAAATGCCGAAGATCGGCACACGCCCGAGCAATTGTGTAATGGCGTCGACTGCATAGGGCACTGCGGACGGATCACCGGGGCCGTTCGACAAGAACACCCCATCGGGACGACGCGACAGGACATCGGCTGCCGACATCGAAGCGGGAACGACTTCGACATTCGCAATCTCTGCCAAGCACGACAAGATGGTCGACTTGATCCCGAAGTCGTATGCGACGACAGTGAGTCGCTGATCTCTCTCGATGCGGTACGGCGCGTCAGTCGTCACCGTGGAGACAAGATCCACTCCGGAAGTTCCCCTGTCCGCTCGCGCCGCTGCCAACAAGACGGCTTCCGACTCGGTGCCGAAAGCTCCCGAGATCGACCCTGAATCTCGAATCACCCGCGTCAAACGTCGTGTATCTATTCCCGCGATGCCGGACACTCCGTGACGAAGCAAGAATTCCGACAAGCTCTCGACGGATCGATGGTTGCTCGGCCGACGAGCCAGATCTCTCACGATCACTCCACGACAGAACGGCTGACGGGATTCGTTGTCGTTCGTCGCCGTTCCATAGTTGCCGATGTGGGGGTAGGTGAAGGTCACGATCTGACCGGCGTAGCTCGGATCGGTCAGCACTTCCTGATAGCCGGACAGAACTGTGTTGAAGACGACCTCTCCCGATGCCACACCGCCTGGCGCGTCAGCCCCGATCGCTTCACCTTCGAAGACGCTCCCATCGGCCAACACGAGAGCTGCCTCACGAATTCCCATGACTCTCCTCGTTTTGCATGTTTATGCAATATAGCGCATAATCATGGATCAACAGCAATACGATCACGTTCACTTCGTCTTCCTCGAATCGATGACGTTCATTTCGTCTTCCTCGAATCGATGACGTTCATTTCGTCGTCCTCGAATCGATGACGTTCATTTCGTCGTCCTCGAATCGATGACGACTGGCTCGCCGCGATACAAGGTGTGGCGGACTCGTCCGACAACCTTTCGGCCTG
>JBDLRO010000291.1:0-15932 GCA_039800025.1 Actinomycetota bacterium
CGCCACTGGGACGATCCTGCGGTGACCGACGTCCTGATCAATGACGACATCGAGGTCTGGGTCGAACGACGCGGTCGTCTCGAACGCTGTCCCGATCTTCGACCTGGTGAGATCGACGTGACACTCCAACGACTTCTCGCTCCACTCGGAAGGAGACTCGATCGGTTGGCTCCCATGGTCGACGCTCGCCTTCCCGATGGAACGCGAGTGTGCGCCGTGATCGAACCGGTAGCGGTCGGCGGAACGTGCGCAGCATTTCGAATCTTTCGACGGACGCCGTTCGCTCTGGACGATTTCGCCCCCTCGGATGGAAGCTGGGCGAACGTCGAGGATTTGATCCGAACGTCGACTGCCAACATCTTGATCACCGGCGCAACCGGTTCGGGAAAGAGTGCCTTGCTCGGGGCTCTTGCTTCGACGTCGCCGCCGAGCGAGCGAATCGTCGTCATCGAGGACACATACGAACTCGTCATCGACCACCCGAATGTCGTTCGACTGGAATCGCGAAATCCGACACACGAAGGGCGAGGAGCGATCGGTATCGACGACCTGCTCCGAACCGCACTTCGCCTTCGCCCGGATCGCCTGATCGTTGGCGAAGTCCGAGGTCGCGAAGCGTTGACGTTGGTTCAGGCAATGAGCACGGGACACCGTCGCTGCCTGGCCACACTTCATGCCAACTCGGCACTCGACGGCCTTCACCGTCTCGATGTCCTGACTCTCTCAGCAGCAGTCGGTTGGACCATCGAAGACGCTCGTTCTCTCGTCGATTCCGCAATCGGCCTCGTCGTGCACATGGAGCGATCGGCCGACGGCCGGCGAGTCGTCGATCACGTCGCCACAGTCGACTCCGTGACGAACGAACGACACGCTGTTACGGGCTCGTGCCCATGAGATCACCCGCGCATCGACACGTTCGCCGGCGGCTGCGCACTCCCATCGGATGGCACGGATCGAGTCGACGACGATCGAACATTCGTCGACGACGCGGTGACGTGAATGGTCGCGACAGGGACCTCACGAGCGCTCTCAGCCACTGTCACCGTCTCGTCCTGTCGGGAGTGTCCCTCGATTCGGCGATCACGAGCACTGCGTTCGCTCATCGCTCCCCCGAGATCCGAGCCGTCTATGCATACATGGCCGATGGCGAATCACTCGAATTCGCCTGCCGAAGACGAATCGAGGAACTGACGAGTGGGAATCGCTCTTCCCCTCGAGATCGCGATGCACTCATCGCACTTCACGTCCTCTCCTTCTCGGGGGCCGAGGGCGGACGAGTGGCCGAGCACCTCGAGGCACTCCTCATCACATTGAACGATCGTCATCACCTGCGCGAGGAGCGGAATGCTCAGGCTGCCCAGGCGGCGATGTCGATGAATCTGCTGACGTGGCTTCCGCTCGCCTGCGGGGGATGGATGATCGCCGACAGTGCATCGGTTCGTTCCTTCCTGTTCGGATCGGTCCTCGGTTGGACATGCCTGATGGTCGGCATCGGACTCAACCTGTGCGGTCGATGGTGGCTGCGACGTGAGGTGTCCGCATGTTGATCGGCTTCATCGTGTTCGCAACGGCACTTCTCATTCGTGCTTCGCGTCGACGCAGATCGAATCGCATCGGACATCTCCGCCTCGATGCTGTGATCGAGACAGTCGACTTCCTGCTGGCGATGCTGCGCGCGGGCTATTCACCTCCCCAATCTCTGATGAAGCTGGCCGACATCACACCCCACATCGTGCGAAAGGATTTCGTCGACCTGCGAGATGCGATCGCATCGGGTCGACCCATTCACGAAGCTCTCACCGACGTTCGCACGCGACTCGGTCCGGACTTCTCGTCCCTGATCGATCTCATGGCCTCCGCCATCAGACTCGGCATTCCGACCGAGTCGCTCGTCGTCCACATCCACAATGAAGCCCGCTTCGCGCGACGTCAGCAAGGCGACATTCTCGCCCGCCAGCTTTCGGTGAGGCTGACGCTTCCCTTGGTGCTGTGCACCCTCCCCTCTTTCGTGTTCCTGATCATCGTCCCCATCGTGATGGGAGCGATCGCCCAACTCCGCCTGAATGGAACGACACCATGAACTCCGACAGCCAGACGACTTCCCCCTCACATCAACGAGCGCGGCACTGCACGCGAAGCGACCGCGGCCAGGCCACATCGGAATATGCACTCGTCATGTTGGCCGCCGCCCTCATTGCACTTCTCGCTGTCGGATGGGCATCGAGCGGAGATGGAGCAGGCAAGATCGGCCAGATGTTCGACCGGGTCATCGAAGATGTCACGCGTCGCGTTCCCTGATCGATCCAGCCGTCGGTCGCGTCATGAGGACTCGGATTCCGAACTGGCGAGTCTCGGTCAAGCGACGGTCGAATTCGCCTTGATCCTTCCCTTGATCGTCGGAGTCATTGCTCTCATCGTCCAGATCACGATCATCTCGGTGAGTCGACTCGAAGTGGTCGACGAGACTCGCCATGTGGCGCGGATCGCATCTCTCGCCGAAGATCCGCGCGCGGCCGCCTCATCCTCACTGCCAGCCGGGTCGACATCCTCCGTCGACGTCGTCTACGACGAGACGTCGGTGACAGTCACCGTTTCTCGCCGAGTCGACACGGATGTGCCGATCATCGGACGATTCATTCCAACTGTGGACGTGAGCTCCCGCCTGGTCATGACCCGTGAGCCAGCCAGCCTGTGAATCGCGATGAGTACCCTGATTGCATGAGTCGGGCGTCCACGGATCAGCGTCGAGCCGAGGAACGACCGACGATCTGGGTTCTGGGAGATCAGTTGAATCGCCAGTCGGCGTCCCTCGCAGATGCCGCTCCCGGGACACACCGAGTTCTCTTCGTCGAAAGTGCGGCGAAGATCCGGTCGAAGAAATGGCACATCCAGCGTGCCCACTTCATCATCGCGTCGATGAGGAGATTCGCCGCAGAGTTGCGCGCCGAGGGTTTCGACGTCGACTACCGCTCAGCGCCGTCGCTGCGGGCCGGCTTCGAGGACCACTGCCGGGAGTACTCCCCTTCCTCGGTGCATGTCATGGAACCCGCGAGCTGGGACGGTCTCGAACTCGTCCGCTCTCTCGGCTGCTCGATCGTGCGCAGCAATCAATTCCTCTGCCACTACGAGGACTTCGCTGCTTTCGCACTCGAACGCTCGAAGACTCACAAGACGCTGAAGATGGAGGACTTCTACCGCTGGCACCGAACACGTCTCGGCTATCTCATGGACGACGACGGACAGCCGGTGACCGGTCAGTGGAATTACGACCACGACAATCGCCAACCGCCTCCGAAAGACGCCGCACGTGCATTCGTCGCTCCCCTGCACGACGAACTCGACGAACTCGACCGTGAAGTCATCAGTGAACTGCGGCAGTGGTGCACGGGTGACGACCCGAACGGGCTCTGGGCGACCAGTCGTTCCGGTGCTCTGCGCCGTCTCGACCATTTCATCGTCGACGTGCTCGCGAAGTTCGGCCCTCATGAGGACGCGATGACGACGGAAAGTTGGCATCTCGCCCACTCGATTCTGTCTCCCTATCTCAACATCGGACTGCTGCATCCGCGCGAAGTCTGCGATCGTGTGCAATCTGCGTACGACTCGGGACATGTGCCCATTGCATCCGCCGAAGGGTTTCTTCGTCAGGTCATCGGCTGGCGTGAATACGTCTGGGGTCGATATTGGTCGTGGATGCCCGAGTATCGATCGCGCAACGAGCTCGGCGCAGATGCGGATCTCCCTCCGGTCTTTTCGGATCCGAGCAGGACTCGGATGAACTGCATGTCGCAAGTGCTGTCCGGCGTGCGTGAACGCTCCTATGCCCATCACATCCAACGATTGATGATCATCGGCAATGTGTGTCTGACCGCTGGAATCGATCCCCTGCAGGTCAACGATTGGATGTGGGCGAACTTCATCGATGGAGCAGAGTGGGTGATGTTGCCCAATGTGATCGGCATGTCCCAGTTCGCTGATGGCGGGATGATGGCCACGAAGCCCTACGCATCGGGCGGTGCGTACATCCACAAGATGAGCGACTACTGCCGCGATTGTCGCTACGACAGGACCAAGAGAGTCGGAGACGATGCCTGTCCGTTCACCACTCTCTACTGGGATTTCATGGCACGACACGAGAGTCGATTCGCTCGCAATCCGCGCATCGCGCAACAGGTTCGGGCAGCGTTCAAGTTGGCCGATCTGGAACAGGTCCGCGCACGAGCAGTCGAAGTGCGAACGAAGTTGGCATCAGGCGAACTCTGATCTCACGTCGCGATCCAACGGATCCGATCGTCGTCAAGTGGGGGGCTTCGTCCGACGAAAGCCGCGTCTGTCCTCGACTTTCAAACGCGCCTTCTGCTCTTCTTCGAGCGCTGCTTCTTCGGCGACGAGCCGCTTCATGCTGTCCAATCGTCGAACGTCGACGACACCGTCTGCCACTGCTCGTCGGACCGCACACTCGGGCTCGTCCTCGTGCTTGCAGTCGCGAAAGCGGCAGGAGTCGGACAATTCGAAGATGTCTGCAAATGCACGTTCGATCCCGGTTCCACTCGACCAGAGACTGACGGCGCGCACGCCTGGTGTGTCGATCAGCCAGCCGGCCGAACCAACCGGATCCGCAGGAAGAGCGACGAGTTGAACTGCTGTCGTCGTATGGCGACCACGTTGATCGTTCTCTCGAACAGCTGCCGTGCTCTGGACCACATTGCCGACGAGAGCGTTGACGATCGTGCTCTTGCCGACACCGCTGGCACCCAGCAGTGCAACGGTCTTGTAGTTCGCCGCATACGAACGAAGCCCGTCGATTCCGTCGCCGCGAATTCCACTGACGACGTGCACCGGAACGCCCGGTGCGACCGCCTCGAGAGATGCGACTCGGTGGGCGGTCTGGTCTGGGTCCTCCATCAGATCCAATTTGGTGAGGACGAGCACGGGTTGTGCCCCGCTGTCGAATGCCAGAACGAGTTCCCGTTCGAGTCGCCGCTGATTGGGTGGGGAGATCAACGCATGCAGCAAGAAGACGACATCGATGTTCGCTGCGATCACGTGTGCCTCGGCGCGCTGTCCCTCGAAACTTGCTCGGCGCATGAACGCACTGCGACGAGGAAGGACGACTTCGACGCGTTCGAAGTCGTCTGAGACGACGACCCAGTCCCCGACTGCGACGTCCGCCCCGATATTTCGCACACGCACGACGTCACCGGATGCCTCGGGAGAGGCCGTCGACGCCGCAGTCGGGTCTCGTGGCGGAGCGAACCAGACGGTGCTCCATCCCCTGTCGATTCGAGCCACGCGTCCAGGTGAAGCGTGATCCGTGGAACTCCAACCGCGACGTGCGCAAACGTCGCTCCACACATCGTCCCAAGTCACATCCCAGCCCAGGGCCTGACGAGCACCACTCACCATCACGACCGTAGCCTTGGGGAAGCACGACACCACCGAAACCGTGCAAGGGGACCCCGACCATGCTCGTCCGAATCGCCGGATGGTGTTTTCGACACCACTGGCTCACCATCTTCATCTGGATCGTGACTCTGGGCTCGGGTTTCGGCGTGTCGAATGGAATTCTCGGAGGCGACGCCTTCCAGACGCGCTTTTCGATTCCCGAGACCGAGAGCCTGCGGGCTCTGGACCTCCTCGAAGAGGCGTTTCCTGAAATCGACTCGATCACCGACGCCCAGATCGTCTTCGAATCGCAGCGCGGTCTCGACGACCTCGCAGTCGCCGTTGCCATCACCGAGTTTCTCGATGGCGTAGAAGCCCGCATTGCTGGTCTCGAGATCACCAGCCCGTACGACGACCCGACTCTCGTCAGCCAATCGGGCACGATCGCCTATGCAGTTCTCAGCCTTCCCGAAGTCGATTCCCAAGAGGCTCAAGTGCAACTCGGCACGAGCATCATGGAAGCAGGGAATCGGCTGATCGACCAAGGGGCTCTTCCCGATGACCTCGTCGTCGAATACGGCGGCGACCCGTTCGTCTCATTCGAGATCCCCGAAAGCGAAGTGATCGGTCTCCTCGCAGCGATCATCATTCTCGTGCTCGCCTTCGGATCCGTTCTCGCGATGGGATTGCCGATCGGTACCGCCCTCATCGGGCTCGGAACGGGAGTCGCGCTCATCATCAGCGTGAGTCACGCGCTCGAGGTTCCCGATTTCGCTCTTCAAATCGGAGCGATGATCGGACTCGGCGTCGGCATCGATTACGCATTGTTCATCGTCACGCGTTTTCGCGAGGCGCTGCGATCAGGCCTGACATCCGAACAGGCAACTCTGGAAGCTGCCGATTCCGCCGGGCGAGCAGTTCTCTTCGCCGGCATCACCGTCATGATTTCGCTGCTCGGCATGTTCATGATGGGCATGGGGTTCGTCAACGGTCTCGCCGTCGCGGGCGCGATCTCGGTCGGCGTCATGGTCGTTGCATCGCTGACTCTTCTGCCAGCTCTGTTGTCGTGGGTCGGTCACCGCATCGACGTCACGACTCGTGCCGCACTGATCTCGCTGATTGCGTTCGCATCGACTTCGCTCGTCGGCGTGATCGTCTTCCACTCGTTGTCCTTCGTCCTGATCGGACTCGTGGCCGCGGTTGCGATCATGGCATCGAGTTTCATCGTTCCTTCGTGGCGAATGCCGATTCGTCATCGACCGGTCAAGCCGCGCAACGAACAACTCTGGTATCGGTGGAGCCGATTCATCCAGAACCGCCCGTGGACATCGTTCATCTCCGGTTTGGTCGTTCTCATCGTGCTGACTCTTCCGTTGTTCGGCATGCGCCTCGCGCTCAGCGACAATGGCAATCGTGCCGAATGGCAGACGGCTCGACGCGCCTACGACCTCCTCGCGAAAGGCTTCGGCCCGGGCTTCAACGGTCCATTGACACTCGTTGCAGAGCCAGCACCTGGGGAGCCCTTCGATCAGAGAACGCTGTCGACGTTGACGTCCGCGTTGCGGGCCGACCCCGACGTCGTGTTCGTCTCGGATCCGATTCCAGCAACCGAAGAGATCACCGTGTGGCGCGTCGTTCAACGGGAATCACCCCAGGCATCCGGAACGACCGACCTCGTTCATCGACTTCGATCCGACGTCATTCCTGATGCGATCGGCGACAGCGAGATGAAGGTGAACGTCGGCGGCTTCACTGCGATCGGTGTGGACCTCAGTCAGTACTTCGGCGAGCGCGTCTTCCTCTTCATCGGTGCAGTTCTCTTCCTGTCGTTCATCTTGTTGATGGCGGTCTTCCGAAGTCTCCTCGTTCCGCTGAAGGCCGTCATCATGAACCTGTTGTCGATCGGCGCTGCCTACGGAATCGTCGTCGCAATCTTTCAGTGGGGTTGGGCCGCAGACCTCATCGGCGTGGGTCGTCCTGGACCGATCGATCCGTTCGTCCCGATGATGCTCTTCGCAATCGTCTTCGGCCTGTCGATGGACTACGAAGTCTTCTTGTTGTCTCGAATGAAAGAGGAATACGACCGGACTGGGGACAATGCCACGGCAGTCGCAGACGGACTCGCGTCCACGGCTCGTGTCATCACTGCAGCTGCTCTGATCATGGTCGCCGTGTTCGGAAGCTTCGTGGCTGGCGATGATCGCACCGTGAAGCTCTTCGGTCTCGGTCTCGCCGCAGCGGTGCTGATCGATGCCACACTCGTTCGAATGGTGCTCGTACCAGCAACGATGGAGCTCCTCGGAGCACGTAACTGGTGGATACCCCGTTGGCTGGATAAGGTACTGCCGCGCATCCATGTGGAGGCTCACGCACGTCTGCCAGAAGAGCAGCCGACGTGACTCGGCTCCCGGTGATGTAGTAACGCCACATATATATGTCAAAGCCACTTGTCATCGTCGAGTCGCCAGCTAAGGCGAAGACCATCGCTTCGTTTCTCGGATCCGAGTACGAGGTGCAGGCTTCGGTGGGCCATGTCGCCGACTTGCCATCCAAGGGATTGGCTGTCGATGTCGACAATCACTTCAAGCCGACCTACGAACTGACCGAGCGCGGCGCCAAGGTCGTCAAGGATCTGCGGCGACTCGTGAAAGAAGCAAGTGCCGTCTACCTCGCAACGGACGAGGACCGCGAGGGCGAAGCCATCAGCTGGCACCTGATCGAGAACCTCAAGTCGGCTGTGAAACCCGGAACTCCGGTCCACAGAGTCGTCTTCCACGAAATCACCAAGACGGCGATCGACCATGCCTTCGCCAGTCCCCGCGACCTCGACTACGGGCTCGTCGACGCTGCTGAGACTCGGAGAATCCTCGACCGTCTTTTCGGCTACGAGGTGTCGCCCGTTCTGTGGCGAAAAGTCAATCGCGGACTCTCCGCCGGCCGTGTGCAGAGCCCCACCGTACGACTGATCGTCGAACGAGAGCGCGAGCGCATCGCTTTCGTTTCGGCGTCCTACTGGGGTATCGATCTGATGTCCGCCACGTCGCCGACGTTCAAGGCAGCGCTGTTGGAAATCGACGGGCGCCGCATCGCGACCGGCAAGGATTTCGACAGTTTCGGTCGACCGAAGGACGACGTCATCGTTCTGTCGCAGGGCTTCACCCTCGATCTCGTCGATCGCCTGTCCGAAGCAGCGGTCACCGTGCGGTCCGTCGAGGACAAGCCGTATCGGTCGTCGCCGAAGGCGCCGTTCATGACGAGCACTCTGCAGCAAGAAGCAGGTCGCAAACTGCGCTTGTCCGCTCAGCAGACGATGCGCACTGCTCAAGGACTCTACGAGCGCGGCTTCATCACCTACATGCGTACGGACTCGGTCACTCTCGCCGATGAGGCCATCGATGCCGTTCGCCGGCAGATCCGGACCGACTACGGCACGGACTACGTCCCCTCTGCACCGCGTCTCTACAACAAGAAGGTCAAGAACGCTCAAGAGGCCCACGAGGCCATCCGCCCGACTCTGCCGCTGCGCAGCCCCGAATCAGTCGCCTCCCAACTGAGCGGACCAGACCTTGCGCTGTATCGACTCATTTGGCAGAGAACGCTCGCATCGCAGATGCCCGATGCCAATGGTGTGACCGTGTCGATTCGACTCGGCGCAATCGCTCCCGCGTCCAGTGCGAATCCTCAGGCCGACTGCGAGTTCTCCGCCAGCGGAACGACGATCACGTTCCCTGGACATCGCCGCGCGTATGAGGAATCACGTGATGACGACGCAGACGCGGCGGAAACCGAAGCACTCCTTCCGCTTCTCAGCGTCGGTGATCGCGTTCCTGTTTCTTCGCTCGAACCGGGTGGGCACGACACCTCCCCGCCGGCCCGCTACACCGAGGCGTCGATCGTCAAGAAGCTCGAGGAACTCGGAATCGGTCGTCCGTCGACGTGGGCGTCGATCATCCAAACCGTGCAGGATCGCGGGTACGTGTGGAAGAAGGGACAAGCTCTCGTCCCCACGTGGACTGCATTCGCCGTCGTGAATCTTCTCGAGCAGCACTTCGGTCGTCTCGTCGACTACCAGTTCACCGCTGGTGTCGAGGAGGATCTCGATGAGATCGCACAGAAGCATCTCGCCAAGGACACCTGGCTGCGCAACTTCTACTTCGGCACGAACGAGTCGACGGATGCCAGCACGTCGCTCGAACTCGGCCTCAAGCGTCTGATCGAGCAGAACATCGCCGAAATCGATGCAGCAGCGATCAACTCGTTCACGCTCGGCGCCGATCCGGCCACGGGTGAAGTCATAGCGGTCAAGCCCGGTAAGTACGGACCGTATGTCAAGCGCGGCGACGAGAACGCCGCCGTCCCCGATTCGCTCACGCCTGACGAGCTGACGCTCGATGAAGCCCTGCGGCTTCTCGCTCTTCCGAAGAACGACGAACCGATCGGGGAGATCGACGGCCATCCGGTCTTTCTGAAGAACGGTCGATTCGGTCCCTATGTCCAATGGGGAACGATGGAAGAGCCGCCGCTCGGCATGGCCAAGCCGAAGATGGTGAGTCTGTTCAAGACGATGGTGCTCGAACGGATGACCATGGAGGATGCGACGCAGCTTCTCAGCCTGCCGCGCACCGTGGGTGTCGATCCCACGGACAACGAACCGATCGTCGCCCAGAACGGCAAGTACGGTCCGTATCTGCAAAAGGGAAAGGACTACCGCACACTCGAGAACGAAGAGCAGTTGCTGACGGTCACTCTCGATCAGGCTCTTGCGATCTATTCCCTGCCCAAGGTGTATCGCCGAGGCCGCAACCCCAGCAGCGGACCATTGCGCGAATTCGGAACCGACCCGGTGAGCGGTCGGCCAGTTGTTGCAAAGGACGGCAAGTTCGGAACCTACGTGACCGACGGTGAAATCAACGCGTCTCTCGGCCGCGGGGATCGCGTGGAGGACATGCTGCCGGAGCGAGCATTCGAACTGCTCGTCCTGCGCCGTGAGTACATGGCTGACAAAGGCATCACTCCGAAATCCAAGGGCACTGCAAAGAAGGCAGCAGCCAAGAAGACTGCGGCCAAAAAGGCGCCTGCGAAGAAGGCTGTCGCCAAGAAAGCTCCGGCAAAGAAGACCCCGGCCAAGAAATCAGCTGCAAAGAAAGCGGCACCGCGAAAGACCGCTGCCGAAAAGGCTGCAGCGAGAACGGCGGACTCCGATGGTGCAGACGTCGACGAGAAAGCGACGTCCACGGAGCCGTGACGGGTCTCGCATACATCGCTTTCGAGGGAATCGAGGGATGTGGCAAGTCGACGCAGGCAACGACTCTCGTCGAGCGGCTCACAGCTGCAGGTTGCGATGTCGTCGCGACGCGGGAAACGGGTGGAACCGCGATCGGTTCGCGCATTCGCGACGTCCTTCACGATCCGACGAACACCCATCTCGATTCCATCGCCGAAGCTCTCCTGATTGCAGGTGACCGAGCGCAGCACCGAGCAGAAGTTCTCTCACCGGCACTCTCGAGCGGACGCCTCGTGGTGAGCGACCGCAGCGTTCACTCGACGATCGCCTACCAGGGATACGGACGCGAGCTTCCACTCGACATGGTCCGAACCGTCAATGACTGGGCTCTCGGCGGTCGCTGGCCGGACCTCGTCATCCTTCTCGACATCTCACATGTCGAAGCCATGACCCGTCTTCGGAGCCGCAATCTCGATCGATTCGAGCAAGAGGATGAGTCGTTCTTTCTCCGCGTTCGAAACGGCTTTCATCTGATGGCCGAGAAGGATCCGAGCCGCTGGGTCGTGATCGACGCGATGGCGTCGCGAGACGACATCGCCGCTGACGTGTGGCGGACCGTCGCCGGCCGTCTGGGCCTGTGATGGGCGCGTCGATCCCCTCAGCGAGTTCTGTCACGAAACCAGGTTCGGTCTACGACGTCGTCATCGGACAGGATGCCGCGATTCGAAAACTGCGTGCTCTGGTGAACTCCCCTGCTCATGCCTTCATGTTCGTCGGGCCGCCCGGGTGCGGAAAGCGCACAGCCGCGCGCGCTTTCGTCGCAGCGAAACTGCAGGGCGACGAGAGTGCACTCGGACGCGCTGCGGATCTCGTGATGCGCGGAATTCATCCGGATGTCCTCGAGATGGAACGCGAGGGAGCTGGAATCTCCGTCGATCAGATCCGGGAGGAGTTCATACCGGCCGCAGTCCAATCGCCAGTGGAAGCACCGCTGCGCGTGATCATCATCGACGATTTCCACCTGCTCCAGGACATTGCCCGCTCGGCCGTCCTCAAGACGATCGAAGAGCCGGCAGAAACGACGATGATCGTTCTCCTCCTCGACGATGTCCCCGAACATCTGGCAACGATCGTGTCCCGATGCGTTCGCATCGACTTTCGCGAACTGTCGGATGCTGTCGTCGTCGAGACACTCGTCGCCGAGGGTGTCGATCGCGAGACAGCCGATCGCCTCGCCGTCGTTGCGGCCGGCGATCTCGATCGGGCCCGCATCCTCGCGACGGACCCCGCTCTTCAAGAGCGAATGGATCTGTTCACCCGAGTTCCGCAGCGTCTCGACGGCACGGCATCTCGCGTTCTCGACATCGTGAGCGAGATCATCGATGCTGTCGAGGAGGCCATGGCACCTCTCGCGGCCAAACACGACCTCGAGATGAAGGCTCTCGTCGAACGCGAGCGTGAGTTCGGCGAACGGGGCAGTGGACGGCGAAAGCTCGAGGATCGTCACAAGCGCGAGACGCGTCGACACCGAACGGACGAGTTTCGATCCGGTCTTCGACTGCTGACCATCGCATACGGTGCAGCCTTGCAGAGAGCAACCGAGGCAACGGCCCATCACCAGACCGATGCCTACGTCCGAGCGGTGAAGCGCATCCGAGATGCCAGCGTCGCTCTTGAACGCAATGTCAACGAGCGCCTGCTTCTCGAGAATCTTCTTCTGTCCCTGCCGAACATCACGGTGTAACGTCAGCCCAGAGCCGGCGGGGGGTCGGCTCCGAAGGTGGGTTTCGCCATGCGTCAGTTGGCCGGTCTCGACGCAAGTTTTCTGTACCTGGAAACCCCCACGACCTTCGGTCATGTGAACGGACTTGCGATCTACACGCGTCCATCCCACGACTTCGATCCCTTCGAGGCAGTCCGTCGAAAATTCGGCTCGATGATCGGACGCGCCGAGCCGCTGCGCCGGCGCCTGGTGGAAGTTCCGTTCGGCCTCGATCATCCCTATTGGATCGATGATCCGGACTTCGATCTGGACTACCACATTCGCCATCTCGGTCTTGCGCCTCCCGGTGCCGATGACCAGCTCGCCGAACAAGTGGCGCGCATCATCGGACGACCACTGGATCGAACTCGCCCGTTGTGGGAGGTCTACGTCATCGAAGGTCTGGCTGACGGTCGATGGGCGATGCTCACCAAACTCCACCATGCAACGATCGATGGCGCAGCGGGAATGATCCTGCTGAACATGCTCACCGAGTCCGAACCGGACTCGCCCGAATATCCAGATCCCGTCGCCTGGGAACCGGAGCCGATTCCGAGCCCGATCGAGCTGCTCCAACGCACGTTCACATCTCTCGCTGCCAACCCGGTGAAAGCGATCCGGCTGCAACTTCGACTCGGACAGGCCCTCGCAGACATGGTCGGTGCATCCGGTGTCGGACAGACAGCAGCGCAACTTCGGCGCAGCGTTCGACGCGTCGGTCGTTCCGAATCGGCGAGACCCGACAACGAACGACGTGTTCGCCTTCCACTCAGTCCTGCACCGCCCACACCGTGGAATCGCACGATCACTGCTCATCGACGTTTCGCCATGCGCTCGACATGGATCAACAACATCAAACTTCTCAAGGATGCGACCGGGGGAACGGTCAACGACGTCGTCATGGCCGTGTGCTCGGGTGCGCTGCGTCGATATCTGATCGACAAGAACGCATTGCCCAATCGCGAACTGCGGGCGATGGTGCCCGTGTCGATTCGAACAGGTGACGAGGATGATCCCTGGAGTACCCGAGTCTCGGCGATCGTGGCTGAACTGCCGACCCTCGCCGATGATCCCCTCGAGCGCGTCCGTCTGTGCCAAGTCGCGATGGAGGATGCGAAGAGGCAGTTCGAGTTGATTCCTGCGGACACGATCTCCGAGGGAACTCAGGCCGCCTCTCCCGTCATCTCGACTGCAGCACTCCGTCTCGCATCTCGACTTCGTCTCGCAGACCGAATCAATCTCCCGACGAATGTCGTCGTCTCGAATGTTCCCGGTCCTCGACAGCCGCGCTACTTCGCCGGAGCTCGGCTCGATCAGTACATCCCGATCTCGATCGTGACCGATGGGATGGGTTTGAACATCACCGTTCACAGCTGTCTCGATCGCCTCGATTTCGGCCTCGTGGCTGCACGTGACCTCGTTCCAGATCTGTGGACGCTCGCCGACTACCACATCGACGAGATCGACATCCTGTTGCGCCGCGCAGGTATCGATGTGCCAGAACCACGCCACCCCGCTCATTCCCGGCTCGGACGTTGAGAGATCGGGTCTTCCCGAGTCGGCTTTTCCAGCGAATGGTTCACCCGAGACTCAACCGGTAACATGACCGTCCGTCGCCCGGGTAGCTCAGTCGGTAGAGCAACGCACTCGTAATGCGTAGGTCAGGAGTTCGATTCTCCTCTCGGGCTCCATTTCGTACCGACGGTACGGGTGAAAGGAGCCAACATGAACATCCGCCGCACTTCAATGATCGCCGTGACGGCCGCCATCATGCCATTCGCTGCAGCATGCGGAAGTGGCGATTCGCCGTCGACGACCGAGCCGACGTCGGGCTCCGACGACTCGTCCCAGATCGCCAACCCCGCTTCGGAGTTCTGCGTCGAGCAGGGCGGAACTCTGGACATCGTCGACGAGGCCGATGGCCAGGTCGGTTACTGCACCCTCCCCGACGGCACACGAGTCGAGGAATGGGAGTATTACCGCTCGCAGAACCCCGACATGGAAGATTCCGGCTCGGAACTTCCGGGCGACGGAGTCGAGTGACCCATCGGATTCCTCGGGTTCAGTTGTTCTACGCGAGGACTCCGAGAGTCTCAGGAATCCACTGCTCGAGCCGGTCGAGAATCAACGACCTGCTCTTCGACAGCAGATGACCGTCGTCCGAACAGACGACGACATCTCCGCGCCCGGCCATTGCTGCGACGATTTCACTGCTCTGAAGCGGCAGGATCTCGTCGCTGTCACCGTGGAAGAGGAGAAGCGGTCGACCGCGCAAGCCGGGAGCGATCTCACAGCCGGCTGATTGGGTTGCGAATGTGACGACGCCGACTGCTTCGTCCATGGCGACACCGACACGCAGGGCGACAGCGCCGCCGAACGAGTGCCCAATCACGACGACGCGCTCCGCGCCGGCTTCGATGGTCATCTGCACTGCAGCAGCAACGTCGAGACAGCATGCATCGAGGTCGTTCGGCCGTCGATACGACACGCGCACGACTGGTACTCCCCGACTCGACCATCTCTCCCCGATCTCGTGATAGAGCCCGTCGGACGGTCCGAGCAGACCGCCCATGGCACCACCACAGGCGACGATCGCCCCGGAACCACGCGAGATCGTCGAAGGAACCTCGTGCCACATCAATGTGACGAGTCCGCGCAGGGTGAACAATTCGACGTGGCGCAGCGATCCCGTCACCATTGCACTTTGTGAAGCGATGACTCCGAGAGCAGCGAGAGGTGACTCCATCGACCGCACCCTAGTTCCGCACTTGTACTCTGGATCCGAGGTGGCCTCCCCCGATCGAGCCAGAGTCGACTTCCACGACCCGATACAACGCGAGAACGCGTTGCGTGTCGGTCGCGCCTGGCGCGAAGTGCGTCGTGGAGCTTCGATGGGCCGACTCATCGAGCATTTCTTCGGCGTTGGCGAGGATGCCCTCGAAATCGGCCAGATGGACACACTCGATCTCCTCGTCCAACAGCCCGAATGGCGGATGGGCGACCTCGCCGACGCACTCCGAGTCGACCCGTCGACTGCGACTCGTGCGGTACAGCGGCTGGAGAAGTTTGGCCTCGCGCAACGATGCACGGGCACGGAGGACAAGCGAGTTGTCATGGTGTCCGCGTCTGCATCCGGTCGGTCACGGCATGCCGAGGCAGCCGCTCGTCGCGAGGAGCTTCTCCAGCACATCATGTCGGCGTACGAACCTGCCGAGTTCGAACAACTCGCATCGTTGATGGAGAGATTCGTCCGATCCCTCGACAGTTTCGTCGACGGTCTCGACGGTGGGGCACAGCCGAACCCGACTCGAACGACAGGCTGAACCGGGACACGGAGCATGGCCGATCAGCGCACCTTCGCCGACGATGCGATGCCGATCGCGCCGCAGCTTTTCGGAACGGCACTGCGAATGACGCGCAATCGTGCCGATGCAGAGGATCTCGTTCAGGACACGATGCTCAAGGCGTTCAAGGCCTACGGCTCGTTCGAAACGGGAACGAACCTTCGTGCCTGGCTGTTCCGAATACTCACGAACACGTTCATCAACTCCTACAACTCGA
>JBDLRO010000292.1:0-2501 GCA_039800025.1 Actinomycetota bacterium
GTACGAACAAGCGCTCCTGCCAGATGTTCATGCCAGGAACCTTTCCGGCGTGAATGGTTTCTCGACCGATGAAATAGGTCACCGTGTCCGGATCGAATTCGATCCCGCGCATCGAGATCGCAGACAGTGCGGCTGGAACGTTGGGTTCTTCCATGAAGCCGTAGGTCAATCGCACTTGGAAGACCCCGGGTTCGACGCGGTTCACGTAACACCGATCCTCGTCATCGACACGCGGAACCTCTGCGGTCACAACCGAAACGATCAGGGTGGTGCGGTGAAGAACCTTGTTGTGGCGAAGGTTGTTCACGAGGGCGGGAGGAGCCTTGCCGAAGTCCTTGAACATGAAGACAGCAGTGCCGCCGACGCGCTTGGCCTCGACGGCTTCGTCGAGGACCTCGGTGATCGGACGCTCACCCCGGTGGATACGAGCAGCGACGAGTTGCCTGCCGCGACGCCACGTGACCATTTGAACCATGAGAATCGCACCGACGAGGAGAGCGAACCAGCCTCCGTTGGGCACCTTGACAAGATTCGCGCCGAGGAATCCGCACTCGATCGCGAACATCGGCGCACAGATAGCCATGGCGCGAACGGGGGACCACGTCCAGCGATCCACGAGAACTCGATAGAAGATCAACGTTGTGATGGCCATCGTCATCGTGACTGCGACGCCGTATGCAGCAGCCAAGTTCTCCGATGTGCGAAAACCCACGACGAGCCCGATACAAGCGATCATCAGCGCCCAGTTGACGAGCGGGACGTAGATCTGCCCGTGCTGTTGATGAGAGGTGTGAGTGATCGACAATCGGGGCAGGTAGTCGAGCTGGACGGCTTGGGCCGTGAGGGAGAACACACCCGATATGAGCGCTTGCGATGCGATGATCGTTGCGGCGGTCGCAAGGATGACCAGGGGGAGTTTCAGTGATTCGGGCGCGAGAAGGAAGAAGAACCTCTTGTTCACGATGTCCGGAGACTCGAGAAGCATCGCCCCTTGGCCCCAGTAGTTGAGAACGAGTGCCGGCAGGGCGACCGAGTACCAGCCAACGGTGATCGGGCGCCGACCGAAGTGCCCCATGTCTGCGTACAGGGCTTCTCCACCCGTGACGACGAGGAAGATCGAACCGAGTGAAAGAAAAGCCTTGAGGCTCTCGTCGGTGAAGTACCTGACAGCGTGGACCGGGTTGAGAGATTGGATGATTTCCGGAGTTGCCAGAACCTTCGTGAGTCCGAGCACCGCAAGCGTCGTGAACCAGATGAGCATCACTGGTCCGAAGACTTTGCCGACTGCACCGGTGCCCCGTCGTTGAACGCTGAACAGTCCGACGAGAATCGTGATCGCAATCGGGATGACCCACGGTTCGAATCTCGGTGAGACTTCTTCGAGACCCTCGACTGCCGAGAGAACCGAAATCGCCGGCGTGATCACACCATCTCCGAAGAGAAGTGCCGTTCCGAACAAGCCGAACGAGATCAATATCCCCGATCTTCTTCCAATGCCCTCGGTCTTCGGATTGACCAAGGACGTCAAGGCGAGAATTCCGCCCTCTCCGTGATTGTCGGCGCGCATGACGAACATCAGGTACTTCACGGAAATGATGAGGATCAACGACCAGAACGCGAGTGAGCAGATGCCGTAGACGTTCGTGGTATTGACGGTCATCTCGTGGCCGTGGCCCGTGAACGCCTCGCGGAGCGCGTACAGCGGGCTCGTGCCGATGTCTCCGTAGACGATGCCGAGAGCGCCGAGGGCGAGCATGGCCCGCGCCTTCGACGATGAATCTGCACCATGTGCTCCATCGGATCCGGGAATCGCCGGGACAGTTCGACGTTGCTCCTCGGCTCGTCGAAGAGCACGAACATATTCAACGGATTCTGGACCAACCGTTTTGTCAGAACCCACGACGTTCGACTCTAGCGATTCGGTCGCGACAAGATCTGGTTTCGCAAGGGTGGTCTGCTCGGTCGATGGGGGGTACGGAGCACAGGGAATTAGGCTCGACTCGCCATGAAGACGCGCACCCTCCTGTTGCTGTCCGTCGGCTGTGGTCTGTTGATCCTCTTGGCGGGTGGATTGAAACTGTTCCAGGTGTCGAGCGACCGAACCGAAGTTCCTGTTCTCGAGTTGGGGGCCACTGCCCTGATCGGAGACATGAGCGTGTCCGTGGTCTCGATCGCGGATGGCCCCGATGGCACTCGAGTGGTGGTTCGAATGGCAGGGGTGGCTGGTGAAACGGTGGTCGAAGATTGGCGCCTACTGGGTGACGGTCGCGTGTTCGAGCCATCGGGTGCCGAGATCGGCCTTGCGGCAGGTGCCGAGAACGACCTTCAGGCAGGTGCCGAGAACGGCCTTGCGGCAGGTGCCGAAGACGACTCGCAGGAGGATTCGCCCGAGCTTGGGATCTGTGGACGGTCGAGTGAGGTGCCTGCTGGTGAAGAGCCGATCGAATGTGTGATCCGGTTCCCGTCCGTGGATGCTGTCCAGGCGGTGGCATACACCCGTG
>JBDLRO010000293.1:0-8654 GCA_039800025.1 Actinomycetota bacterium
CGGTCGCGTGCGACCGAGACGGATTTCGTGAAGAAGAAGCCCGTCCCCTTCCCTCCGGAACCGTTCAAATTCCTCGGCATCCAGGCGACTCGATGGAGTCTCGACCGAGAAGACAAGACCGGCAAGCGCAATCTGTGGCTACGGTCTCTCGATCGGCTCGGTCTCGGTTTCGACAGCTGAGCCCGCTTCGGCCCCGAACAACCTCTCGATCAGCCGCGGCAGCAGGGCTCTGCCCACCAGAACATCGAGATCGACTTGTCGAAGATGCACGCCGTCGCCTCGCAGTGCACCCGGAGACGGCTCGAACGCAGCTAGGGCATCCGACCACGGGACGACATCGACTGTCGGCCATGCTGCAGACCAACGTTGAATCACCGCGTTCCACGCCGCGATCCGCTCGGTACCGGAAAAGGGTGCCTCGCCGAGCGCACCGCCATGAACCGGAGGGCTGTCGAGGATCATCACATCGATGTCGCGGGACGCGGTCTCCGACATGAAACGGGCGATGAACTCGTCGTGCCTTCGCTCGTATTCCGCTGATCCGGGCAGATACCAGTTCGGGTCGCCGGGATACCTCTGCTCGGCCTGTTCCGGGACCGACACCGCAACGATGACGACCGAAGGTTGGAAGGACTGCAGAGCCGAGAGCCACTCGGCGTCGACGGTGGGGCAACGCTCGAGGTCGAACTCTGCGCCCTCCCACCACTTGACTGCCGATACTTCGACGAGCGGGCAGTTCTGACCTCCGGCCCACAGCACATTGATCCTGTCGCCCTCGAGAGAATCGATGGCCACCGAGATGCCATACGACGTCGAGTCGCCGATCACCATGACGCGCTCACGCGTGTCGTCCCCAGCGGTCATCAACCGAATGGTTTCCACCTCGCGGAGAATCTCGACCGCAGTCGGGTTCACGAGTGCGGAGATGTTCGTCGAGCGCAACGCCACATCCTCGATGAAGGCTGTCATCGCATCAGCCGTGCCGGAACCTTCGGCACTGTGATCGCCGAGGTCGAACAAGATCACCGGTGTCGTCGGGATGGCATCGGCGACCGCGTTCACATAAGCCTTCGTCGAATCGAAGAACTCGGGATCGTCCGCGGGCACCGATCCGAGTGATGCCAGCACGGTTGCACGGTCGAGTGAGCCGAATGTCGCCACGACGATGTCGGGTCGATGGTCGAGGAGTTGCTCTTCCAGGCGCGTCGCCGGATCCGGACACGTCGCCGTCGACCCGAGGGGGCACTGTGCATCGGTTGCGTCGACGAGTTCGAGCACATAGTCCCCTTCGAGTGCGCTCTCGAATGCATCGTCGACCGACGACTCGCTCCCGATCACGAGGACTCTCAACTCAGGGAGTTCTTCTCCGTCCGCAAAGTTGACGAACCCTTCCGGCGCGTCCAGGCCCGCAAGTGCTGGGGTCGGGGTCCGAGGTACGACAACGACAGCGATCAACGAGACACCGAGCGCGGCGACGAGTCCAACTGCAGAACGCGATGGCGTGCGCAGCACACGGCGGCGTCGCACGGGCTGCTCGACGAACGTTGCCGACAGCTGCGCGAGCACGAGGGTGATGGCAAGCCGAAGCGCGTGCAAAAGCCAGCCATCCACACCGACCGAGTCCCGGGTGACGATCAGGAAGACCGGCCAGTGATAGAGATACAACCCATAGCTGAGTCCACCCATCCGTACTGCGATGCGGCGCTCTGCGATCCAACGCACCGGTCCTGGACTCTGCACACCCGCGATCAACAGCGACGACAGCCCGGACACAGCCGCAAGACCACCCGAGTACAGCCATGCATCGCCCGTATCGACCGTGGCGACGAGAGCAATGAAGCCTCCCAGTGCGAGACCGAACAGAATCGCGTTGAGAACCGGCGACGACATACGTCGCGCTCGCCTCGACGTCGCATTCGGCCCGAATCCTCCGAGGGGCAGAACGAGAGCGAGCAGTGACCCCGTCAGGATCTCTGCAGCGCGTACGTGCGTTCCGTAATAGACGACGTCTCGCGAATTGCTGAGGAGACCGGCCGCGATACTCGCGGCCCACAGCACGAGGATCCCGACTGCGACCGAACCTCGACGCCGAAGAGCGAAGAGAGCGGCCATCAACAGCGGGAAGAGAACGTAGAACTGCTCCTCGATCGCGAGCGACCAGAAATGCAGCACCGGCGACGGCGCCGACGTGAACAGTTCGGCGTACGAAGTCGAACTCGTCATGAACCGCCAATTCGCCCCATACCCGAGCGCCGAGAGCAGGTCACCGCGCAGGCGCTGAGACGGGAATCGATCGAAGGCGAGGGCAGCCACCGCAAGTGCAGTGATGACGAGCACGGCTGCCGGCATCAGGCGGCGAAGTCGGCGTGCCCAGAAGCCACGGAGGTCGATCCGCCCTCGCTCTGCACGCTCCCTCAGCAACAACTGTGTGATCAAGTAGCCGGACAGCGTGAAGAACAGCGAGACACCGAGAAATCCCCCTGTTGCCCACTCGATCTGAAGATGGAAGAGGAGAACGACGAGCACAGCAAGCGCACGGAGACCGTCGAGGCCCGGCACGAACGGAGCCGAATCTGAACGCTCCTGCTTCCCCTGCGATAGCACTCCGAAAGGCTATGTCGAACAACGACACTTCTCGAAGACGTCAACTTTCGCGTTGATTCATACCCGAAATACGACTACGTGCCCGAAATACGATTGGCGGAGCACCCTGGATACGCAATGAGTCCGTGAGGCGGCCCGGTGGACTAGAACGAAATGGTGACTTCTCCGACGGATCGACCGGCAGCTCTTCCCACGGTTCTCGTCGGACTCGGAGCCGGTCTGCTCGGTGGAATGTTCGGCGTCGGCGGGGGCATCCTCGTCGTCCCCGCTCTCGTCCTGTTGTTGCACATGGACCAGCGCATCGCCAACGGAACGTCTCTCGGCGCCGTCCTGCCGATATCGATATCGAGTCTCGTCACCTACTGGTCGCACGGCAACGTCGACTGGTGGCTCGCCTTCTGGCTCGCACTCGGTGCACTCGCCGGAGCCTTGCTCGGAACCAGATGGATCCACGTCCTGCCTCGGGTCGTACTCGGCTACATGTTCGTCGTGATTCTCGTGATCACCGCCGTGCGACTGTTCATCCCGATGACGTCGACCGGGCGCGATGCACTCGATGTCGTTGCGGCCGTCGCGCTCGTCGCGATCGGCTTCGCAACGGGAGTGTTGGCTGGGTTGCTCGGGATCGGTGGCGGAGTCGTCATGGTGCCAGCCATGGTCGTTTTCTTCAGCGAACCCTCCGTGGTGGCCAAAGGTACGTCCGTGGCCGTGATCATCCCGACATCGATCATGGGCACCTGGCGGAACTGGAAGGCGAACAACATCGACTTGAAGGTCGCTGCGATCGTCGGAATGTCCGGGATCGTGTCCGCTGTTGCCGGCGGCTTCATCGCGGATGTGATGTCCGAGGACATTTCGAATGTCCTGTTCGCAACGCTGATCGTGATCGTCGCGATCCGCATGATCGTCGATCTGCAGAAGTCGTCGCGAACGATCACCCCGGTGTGATCACTGAAATGTGATCACAGGGCCGGGATGAGGCTCGCCAGTTGCTCGAACTCCTTCATCGTGACCGCAGCCGGGTTCGACGACAGAACCTGAACGCACACATGATCGGCACCGCCGTCGAGATGAGCCTTGATTCGTGCATGGATGTCGTCGATCGTGCCCCACGCCACGATCGCATCGACGAGCGCATCAGTCGGCCCATTCGGTCCAGAAATGTCCTCGTCGGTCCAACCGAGACGTTTGAGATTGTTGGTGTAGTTCGGCAGTCCGAGATAGGTCGACATGAATCCGCGTGCAATTGCTCGCGCCTCGTCGGCATTCGTCGAGAAGACGACCGCTTGTTCGGGAGCGAGGAGAGCATCGGGACCGAGAGCTGCACGCGCGATCGGAGTGTGCTCGACTGGCACGAAATACGGATGGGCTCCGAGCGTGCGCTCCGCCGCGAGCTTCAGCATCTTCGGACCAAGTGCTGCGAGGCAACGCGCCGGCGGTGTCGTCGGCTGGGCGCCGAAATACATGCCGCGATCCATCGCATCGAGGTACGAGACCATGTTCGAATACGGCTTGCCGTAGTTCGCCCCGTGAAAACCCTCGACCGCTGGCTGATGGCTGACTCCGATTCCGAGCAAGAATCGATCCGGGAATGCTTCGGTGACGGTCTTCCATCCGGCTTGCATCGTCATCGCAGAGCGTGCGTGCAACGATGCAATGCCGGTTGCAAGCACGATCTTCTCCGTCACCGACAGCAACAACGACGTCGACGCGAAGGGTTCGCGCCCCACTGCCTCGGGTACCCAGACAGCACCGAAACCGAGTGACTCGATCTCGGCGATCGCCTTCTGCGCCTGCTTCATCGGCTGCATGTCGAGCTGAAAGGTCCACAGACCGAGCTTTCCGAGTGATTCACGTGTCAGAGCCATGGCTCGAAACTAGGCGACGGTGCCCATGCCGGACACATGGAACGAAGTGGAAGATACACATGGAACGAAGTGGAAGGTCTCGTCAGACGGTGCCGGTGATGGATGGAGCCGGCGATCATTCAGCCAGCCATGCGTCGATCAACTTGCGGGCGATCGAAATTCCCGGGGGAATCGGCGGCAGGTCGTCCTTTCTGTCCCAATTGGCGTCGACGATCTCCTTGGGGTCGCACTGGATCTCCCCGCCGACCCATGTCGCGCGGAATCCGAGCATGAGACTGTGCGGAAACGGCCATGGCTGGCTGCCCGCATAGCGAACGTCGTCGACGGCAACTCCGACCTCCTCGCGCACTTCTCGAATGACAGCCCCCTCCAACGTCTCACCTGGCTCGACGAATCCGGCGAGACAGCTGTACATCGGTGCTCGGAATTGAACCCCGCGAGCGAGCAATGCCTCCTGATCAGGACCTTGCTCGCCTCGCGTGACGAGAGTGATCATCGCCGGTGCGAGACGCGGAAAATTCAACAATCGACAACGAGGGCAGCGCATTGCCCGCTCACCGGCGGCTTCTTCCGTTCGCTCTCCACAGCGACCGCAGAAGCGGTGTGTCCTCCCCCATTCGACGATCTGGACCGCACGTCCGGCGACGAGCCATTCGTCTTCACTCACCCGCCCGAAGTACGAATAGAGATCGAGTGCTCCCCCCTCGGAGGGATCGTCCCCATGAGGAACGTCGACGCCCCAACATGCGATGCCGTCGAGAACTCCGAGGAAATGGGTGGCGAACGCCGGGTCAGCAGGTCGGCTGTCCTCCCAGACTCGGGATTCGACGACGTGAAAATAGCGATGCGTGTCGACGGACTCCGGCACGACAGCTGCCGGCTCGAATCGGCTGAGCCGGGAGACCGAACCAGGTGCTGACCGCGTGATCGAGGTGGGGGACGTCTGAACGGGGGTGCGCTGCGAATCGGTCACCCGCACAGCATGACCCTAAGATGCCGTGCATGTCGAACTCCCAGAAATCGAACACCACTTTCTCCGGTCGTACCGTCGTCATCGTCGACGCCGTACGAACTCCCGTTGGCCGCCGAAACGGCGGACTGTCGAGCCTCCACCCAGCAGATCTCCTCGGCGTCGTGCAGAAAGCCATCATTGAGCGAACCGGAATCGACCCGACTGCGGTCGAGCAGGTGGTCGGCGGAAACGTCAGCCAGGTCGGCGCTCAGAGTTTCAACATCACGCGGACCGCGTGGCTCTCGGCAGGTCTGCCACTGACGACGGCCTGCACGACGATCGACACCCAGTGCGGTTCGAGCCAGCAGGCAACCGGACTTGCTGCGTCACTGATCGCTTCGGGAGTCGTCGACGTCGCACTCGCATGCGGCGTCGAGTCGATGAGCCGCGTCCCGATCGGAAGCAACTCGAAGAAGGAACTCGGCCTCGGCACCCCCGTGAGCAAGAGTTACTTCGAGCACTACGAATTCACTTCGCAGTTCGAAGGCGCCGAGCGCATTGCTGAGAAGTGGGGCATCGATCGCAACGACACCGATCGCTTCGGTCTCGCCTCACAAGAGCGCGCGGCTCGTGCGTGGGCCGAAGGTCGATTCGATGGCCAGTTCGTCGAAGTGGTCGCGCCCGACCTCGACGAGCAGGGAGAGCCCACGGGAAGCACTCACGTGGTGTCGAAGGATGAGGGAATGCGCGAGACCACTCTCGAGAAGTTGGCGACCCTCAAGCCAGTCGCACGTGAGAACGGCGTGCACACCGCAGGCAACTCGTCGCAGATCTCCGATGGAGCAGGTGCAGTGCTGATGATGACGCTCGAGAAGGCGAACGAACTCGGTCTGAAGCCCCGTGCGCGCGTCGTCGACAATTGCCTCGTCGGCGTCGACCCGGTTCTCATGCTCACCGGCCCGATCGACGCGACCCAGCGCCTGCTCGAGCGCAACAACCTGACGATCGACCAGATCGACACATTCGAGATCAACGAGGCATTCGCATCGGTCGTTCTCGCATGGGCCAAGGAAGTCGGCGCCGACCTCGAAAAGACGAACCCCAATGGTGGCGCCATCGCTCTCGGCCACCCCCTCGGTGGCACTGGTGTGATCCTGACGACGAAGGCCCTGTACGAACTCGAGCGCACGGGCGGTCGATACGGCATCATCTCGATGTGCTGCGGAGGCGGCCTCGGCACAGGAACGCTCATCGAGCGCATGTGACGCCTTCACCGCACCAGCGGTGATCGGTCCCACAATCGAGCGATGCCGATCGTCTCGACGTTGCTTCGCGCGCTGCCTGCCATCGCGTCCACCTTGCTGGTTCTGAGTTCGTGCGCCCACAACGCTGAGCCGCTCTCCCCCGGTGCATCGGGTCGAGTCGTCGACGTCGTCGATGGCGACACGCTGGATGTGCGCATCGACGGGCGGGTCGAACGCGTCCGATTGATCGGCATCGACACTCCCGAGACGAAGAAGCCCGGATCGCCCGTCGAGTGCTTCGGCCCGGAGGCAACGTCTCGGCTCTCACAGCTCCTGCCTCGCGGTACGGAGATCTTGGTCGAGCGAGACATCGAACCCCGCGATGATTACGGCCGACTTCTGCTGTACGTGTTTCGTTTCGACGATGGTTTGTTCGTCAATGGCGACCTCATCCGCCAGGGTTTCGCCCGTCCCCTCGACATCGCGCCGAATACGACGTTCGCACGCGAATTTCGTCGACTCGCGGGCTTGGCCGAATCGGAAAAGATCGGCTTGTGGAAAGCCTGTAGCGTGATCTCGTGAACGGGAGCTCCCTTGCCGAACGACTGGGCTATTCACCCGAAGACCGGCTCGTGATCCTGTCGTGCGACGATCTCGGATCGTGCCATGCGGCGAACATGGGCGTCTATGCGGCATTGCGAACGGGAGTGGCGACGTGCGCTTCGGTCATGGTTCCGGCTCCGTGGGCACGGCATGCAGCCGACTCGTACGCCGGCGAGGACATCGGGGTTCACATCACACTCAATGCCGAGCATCCTCTCTACCGCTGGGGACCGATCACTCATGCACCGTCATTGTTGTCAGGCGAGGGTGGCTTCCCGCGGGACGTCGACGATCTGTGGGAGCACGCCGACCCGAGCGAAGTTCTGCGCGAGTGCCGTGCACAGATCGAGCGCGCGCTGCTGTGGGGTTTCGATGTCTCGCACTTGGCTCCACATCTGAGCGTGATCACTCTCCGACCCGAGTTCTTCGACATCTATCTCGAACTCGCTTCCGAATTCCGGCTTCCGATCCGTCTGCCCTCCACCATCACAGCGGAGCGGGCCGGGTTCCCATTCCGCAAACTCGCCGAGGACGAAGGAGTTCTCTTTCCCGATCACTTCGACCACGACTGGCGCCCGGGAAGTCGAGATCGGGTCTACGCTGCATTTCGATCGCTTCAGCCGGGAGTCACCGAGATCCACATCCAGCCGGCCATCGACACTCCCGAAGTACGAGCCCTGTCACAGTGGGCCGACGAGTGGATCGATGACCTCGACCTGGTGACTCGCGACTCACTGCTTCCTCAGTTGATCGCCGACTCCGGAGCGATCATGATCGGCTATCGAGCCCTGCGCGACGCCATGAGGTCGTGAGACCCCGAGATCGTGAAAGACGAGATCGTGAAAGACGAGATCGTGAAATAACGGTCAGGTCGTCGCCGCTCGCGCCACGAGTCCATCGATGATGCGCTGCGCCTCACCCGACGACAGGGCATCGAATAGCGGGCCGGTCAGACCCGTGATCTTCAGCTTTCCGCGCATGAATGCAACCGAAGGGTCGAGTTCGGCATCGGCCAAGGCAATGGTCGCGACGGTGTCGGCATCATCTGGACCTTCGACGATCTCGTTCTTCTTCGCGACGACCAATCGGAACTGAATCGTACGATCAGCGCTGCTCATGTTTCGGTCCTGACGAGTTCCGGATCGGTGAGGCGCTTGGGAAGCTCAACGTCATCCGGCCAACGAACGACCTGTGCGATGCCCGCGAAGAGATCGATCTCGACGGACGATTCGTCCGGCATTCCGACTGCGGACTTTGCGAGCACCCAGTCCTCGTAGGGATACGTCGCAGCGAGTTCATCGTCGTCGAGTCCGAACCACCACGGCTCGAGAGGGTCGATCTGCGTCGCATGGGCGCGAAGTGCACCCGAACGCGCCCACAGAT
>JBDLRO010000294.1:0-5188 GCA_039800025.1 Actinomycetota bacterium
GCCGCAATCACGTATTTGTCAGTTCGCATTTCTCGTCGTTCACCGCTTGGGGGTTCGAATGTCATCGTGCGAATTGTGTGACGCGGCGCCTCTGACCGAACGCTTCTACGAAGACGACCAGTGTTGGATCGCCGAGTGTGAAGCATGTTTCGTCCCGATGGTGGTGTGGAAGAGCCATGATCCTTCGCCGCCCGCCGATGTGAAGGGCATGCTTCATCGTCTCTTGCTCGAGGTGGTCGGCGGCATCTTCGACGGTGAACCCTACGTCGACGACAACATGCGGACGATCCCGGACCACTACCACGCGCACGCTCGGTGGAGGGGTCACTACTTGGCGCAGTCGCCTCCTCGTCGCAACACGTCGCCGCTGGCCGAATCTTGATCGACTCCTGCCAGGTGATCAACTCTGATGACATCGGGCCGGTCTACAGTTCGCACATGCTCTCTTCTGGTGACAAAGCGCCGTCGTTCTCACTCGTGGATCAGACCGGTGAGAAAGTTTCGCTGTCCAAGTACAAGGGCCGCAAGGTCCTCGTGTACTTCTATCCGAAGGCTGACACTCCGGGTTGCACCGAGCAGTCATGCCTTCTTCGTGACATCTCCGGAAAGATCGGAACGACTGCGATCATCGGCATCAGTCCAGATGCTCCTGCGAAACAGCAGAAGTTCGCCGACAAATACGACCTTCCGTTCCCGTTGCTCGCTGACGAGACGCATTCGGTCTCCGAGGCATACGGCGTCTGGCAGGAGAAGTCGATGTACGGTCGCAAGTACATGGGCATCGTTCGCTCGGCTTTTCTGATCGATGAAAAAGGAAAGTTCGAACATGCGTGGTACAAGGTCAGTCCGAAAGACACGCCTCTGAATCTTCTCAAGGCGTTGAAATGACGCTTGCGCGTCCCGATGAGGTCTTGCCTCATCGACCACCGTTTCTCTTCGTCGACGAGATGTCACATGTCGTGCCGGGGCAGAGCGCAACTGGCTCGTGGACGTTGAAGGGCGATGAGTGGTTCTTTGCAGGGCATTTTCCTGGACGCCCCACCTTGCCTGGTGTCTTGATGTGCGAGGCAATCGCCCAGGTGGGTGCGTACGCGGTGCTGACGGATCCGCGGTTCGCCGGGAAACTTCCTCTCTTCGGAGGGATCGACTCGGCGCGCTTTCGCCGTCAAGTTCTCCCCGGCGACACACTGCAACTCGAAGTCGAGTTGGGTCGCATGTCCTCTCGCGCCGGCAAAGGATCAGGACGCGCTCTCGTTCGCGGCGAAGTCGCCTGTGAATGCGATTTGATGTTCGTCCTGGTCGACGGCTGAACCGAAACGGGCTCGCTGTTCAGGTCGCTGAAGCGGGTGCCAGGATGATCGACCCGTTGTGTCCGCCGAAACCGAAGTTGTTGGACATGGTCGGGCCCGGCTGCCACGGTCGGGGTGCGCCGAGAACGAGATCGATGTTCATGTCATCATCGAGATTCTGGGTCCCCGCCGTCGGAGGGATCATACGGTGTTCGAATGACAGTAGGACCGACGCGGCTTCGAGAGCACCAGCTGCTCCGAGAGCGTGCCCGGTCACTCCTTTGATGCTCGTCACTGCAGGCTTGTGAGAAAAGGTCGCAGCGACGGCAGAGGCCTCGGCAGCATCGTTCAAGGGAGTGGAAGTTCCGTGCGCATTGATGCACGCGATTTCAGAAGCAGAAAGACCGGCATCTTCGAGAGCGAGTTCCATGCACCGGATCGCTCCGCGACCGCCCGGTGAGGGTGCCGTTATGTGGTGGGCGTCGGCATTGCTGGCGGATCCGAGGATCTCGCCGAGAATGGTGGCTCCGCGACCGATCGCATGTTCACGTTCTTCGAGAACGAAAATCGCCGAGCCTTCGCCCATGACGAAGCCGTCACGATCTCGATCGAAAGGACGACTGCTCCCCGATGTGGACAGAGCGGTCATGTTGTTGAAACCCGCCAGAGACGAGGGCGTCGCTGCCGACTCGGTGCCACCGCTGACGATGGCATCACAACGTCCCATGGCGATCAGACGAGCCGCATATCCGAGGGCATGTGTCGATGCAGCACACGCCGTGCAGATGGTTTCATTGGGACCTTGCAGTCCGTAGCGCATCGAGATGGCCGCACCTGACGCATTCGCCATCATCATCGGAACGAGGAAAGGCGACACGCGCCGCTCTCCTTTTTCCAGGAGAATCTGAACTTGCTCCTCGAGAGTGGAGAGGCCACCGATTCCGGTTCCGATCACGACACCGAAGCGCCCCGGGTCCACCGCAATGCCCTCGACTCCGCCTGCTTGTTCGAGAGCCTCACGTGCAGCGGCGACGGCGAACTGTTCGACGCGATCGGCGCGGCGAGCTTCTTTTGGATTGTCGAAGTAGGGCAGCGGGTCCCAGTCGGCGATCTTCACCCACTTGGCTCCGGTCAATGCAGGTCCGAGAAGGCCGGACCAGAATGCCTCCTTGCCGATGCCGCAGGTGGCGACGACACCGAGCCCCGTAATGACGACTCGGCGTGAACTCATCAGTTCAGTTTGCCGGTGATCAGGGCGAATGCCTGACCAACGGTCTTGACGTCCTCGATCTCGTTTTCGGGAACCTCGACACCGAATTCCTCTTCGAGTGCCATGACGAGTTCGACGAGATCGAGACTGTCGGCCTCGAGGTCGTCTCCGAACGATGCTTCGAGTACGACCTTGTCGGGGTCGACGCTGAGGACGTCGACTGCGCACTTGCGAAAACGGTCGAAGAGTTCGTTGTCCATGTTGTGTCTCCTGTTTCGAGCGAGTGTGTCCGCTGAACGACTGGGTGAGCAGCCCTGGTCACCGACCGGGACGTGCTGTGGCCTCTACCTTAAACCGTTTGCTGCCAAGGGAGCATCTCCGGTCAATGCCCCATCCCGAGCCCGCCATCGACCGGCAGGACGGCGCCGGTGATGTAAGCCGCGTCATCGGAGGCGAGAAAGAGGATCGAGCCGGCGATCTCATCGGGCGTGGCCATTCGACCGAGAGGAACCGCCTCGGACAGTGCTCCTCGGCGCTCGTCCGACAGAGCAGCGGTCATGTCGGTTTCCACCGGACCAGGAGCGACGACATTGACCGTGATCGAACGGCTCGCAAGTTCGCGGGCCAGGGAGCGAGCGAGTCCGACAAGCCCGGCTTTCGCTGCTGCGTAATTGGATTGTCCTGCCGATCCGAGAAGGCCGACGACACTGCCGACCAGGATGATGCGACCGTGCCGAGCGCGGAGCATGCCTTGGGCTGCACGTTTGGACACGCGGTACGCACCCGTGAGATTGGTATCGATGACCGATTCGAAATCGGATTCGTTCATGCGCAGCAACAACATGTCTTTGGTGATGCCGGCATTCGACACCAGGACCTCGACTGGTCCGAACTCAGCCTCCACTTTGGCGAAGGCCGCGTCGACCGACTCGCTGTTCGCAACGTCGCACTGCACGCCGAAGATGTCATCGGGTGGTGGAGAGGAGTTGTACGTGACGGCAACACGGTCGCCGAGCTCGGCGAAGCGACGAGCGGTGGCCAGTCCGATCCCACGTGAGCCCCCGGTGATCAACACGACGCGGCTCATGAGTTTCCTCCCCATCGCAACAGTGCACTGGCAGCCGTCATGCCGGCGCCGAACCCGACGAGAAGAACGATGTCGCCATGCGCAATGCGGCCCGCGTTCGCAGCATCGGCGAGTGCGAGCGGAATCGACGCTGAGGAAGTGTTTCCTGTGTAGTGGAGAACCGTGGCTGCTCGGTCCATGGGGACACCGAGGCGTTCGCAGGCAGCTTGGATGATCCGGATGTTCGCCTGGTGGGGGACGACGAGGCCGATCTGGTCGGCGGTGACTCCGGCCGCGCGCATCGACTTCTCGGCGCTGTCGACCATGATTCGCACGGCGCGACGGAAGACCTCTTTGCCCTCCATCTGGATGAATCCACCCAGATCGGCGTAGAGATAGTTCTCTGCCGAACCGTCGGCGTCGATGTCCCATGCAAGGAGTTGACCGGGACCGTCGACTGCTTCGAGAACGACAGCCCCAGACCCGTCGGCGAAGAGGACCGCCGTGTTGCGATCGCTCCAGTCGGTGATGCGAGACAGAGTGTCCGTGCCGATGAGAAGAATCTTGTTGGCGCCCATTGCGACGAGCCCATGTGCGATGGAGAGTCCGTAGACGAATCCCGAGCAGGCTGCGTTGATGTCGAATGCTCCACAGCGGAGGCCGAGAGCATTTTGGACCGTTGCCGATGTGGCGGGAACGCAACGATCCGGAGTGGTGGTCGACAGGATCAGCACGTCGATGTCGCTCGGCTCCACTCCCGCCATCTGCAGTGCACGAGTTGCGGAGGCAATGCTGAGTTCCGCTGTCGTACCTCCGATGTGGCGCTCTCTGATGCCGCTCCGCTCACGAATCCACTCATCGGACGTGTCGAGAGTTCGGCTCAGATCGTCATTCGTGACGATTCGATCGGGCAGAGATGTCCCCCATCCGGTGATGATCGCCCCGCGAACGTTCGATGGCGTTGCAGGCATGTCAGTTCGTCCTCAACCAGGCAATGGGTTGCCGGTTCGTCGTGCGTTCACCTTCGACGGCGATGAATGCCTGGATCGAGCCTGCGAACGCGGACACCACCTCGGTGTCACCGACGGTGCCGATCGATTGGCCGACTTCGACTCGATCACCGGGGCGAACGTCCGAACGCGGAATGAAGATTCCGGCTGCGGGACTGACGATCAAACGCTCGACGGCGAAGAGATGCTCGCCTTCGAGTTGAGCAGCGCCAGTCGGAGATGCTGCGTTGACCCACTCGATGAACTTGTCGAGTTCGTCGGGCGTCGCCACGCTGATCGTACGAGCGGACTCGACTGTTCGTTTCGCCATGCCGGTGAGCACACCTCCGGGCCCGAGTTCCGCGAATTCGCTGACGCCGAACTCGGACAACGACAGCAGGCAGTGCTTCCAGCGAACCGGACTCGACAATTGAGCCGACAGGAGAGACGCCCACTCGTCGCCCGATGCATGAGCCATCGCATCGACATTGCTGATCACGGGCACTTCGGTGTCCCGTGGTGACGCAAGAGCGATTGCCTCTCGAAGGCGGTCCTTCGCAGGAACCATGAATGGGGTGTGGAACGCGCCGGAGACGGCCAGGGGCATGGACTTCTTCGCTCCGAGTTCCTTCGC
>JBDLRO010000295.1:0-4086 GCA_039800025.1 Actinomycetota bacterium
CCGGGATGTGCGCGCACTTCGACCCCAGGAAGATGTTCCAGACATGCCTGTGACAACTCCACTCGATGGCCGAGATCGATGAGACCTGATGGCTTCTGCGGATTGTGCATGACCGCAACGACAACGGAGCCGAACAGTTCGACAGCCTGCTGGATGACGTCCAGGTGGCCGAGGTGGAACGGGTCGAAACTGCCCGGATAGAGCGCGGTGAGCGCCGAAGAGCGGTCCATGCGATGTGTACCGTACCGGTTCGAGCACTCAATCCGTGAAGGCGTCCGAATGCTCCAGAAAAGTGACCCAGGTTCGCCCGTATCTCTTCGATCGGATCACCGTCCATTCCGACGACTCCGCGAAGGCAGGCTCCAGTTCCGCACCGCTCTCGATGACGACGATTGCATCCTCGGCCACGATCGACCCCAAGCGCGTGGTCAACTCTTCCCAACCTTGATAGCCGTACGGCGGATCGGCGAAGACGAGATCGGCTCGCCCGAAAACGGACGTCATCACTGGCGTCGTCGCAGCCATCAGCGTCTCGACTCGACCTTCGACGACGTCGGATCTGCCCTCGAGACCGAGCGTTCGAAGATTCTGGCCTATCGCCGTCAGTGCTCGCCGGTCGCTCTCGACGAACACGCACGACTCGGCACCCCTCGACAGTGCTTCGATGCCGAGGGCGCCGCTACCGGCGAACAGATCGACCACCGCCGCTCCCTCGATCGCGCCGAGGCTGGACAAGGCGTTGAAGACCGCTTCTCTCGTTCGGTCAGTCGTCGGCCTGGTCGCCGACCCCGCTGGCGCAATGAGAGATCGGCCGCGCAATGTTCCTGCAACGACTCGCACACGGTCAGCGTAGTGACCCGAATATCGAGGCCCTCGAACGTCGGGCAGACTGCAGGCGTGGAACCCGAGAAGGAAATCGTCTGCGTCGACTGCGGAGGTCGCTGCTTTCTCATCTCCTATCCTCCCGAGGACGGTCTCTGGTTTCCCGGTGACATCGTGACCTATCGATGCCAGGACTGCAGAGACCGCTGGGACCTCGTCCTCCCCGACTCCGCCGACATCGACGATTCCGAGTGAGAGCCCTGGCCCTGATCCGAGACATGTTCCCGCGGGGAGAGACCGCCCGGGATCGTTCGCGTCCGATACTCGTCTTCGGAGTCGTCCTTTACGTCACGCGAGTCATTGCATCGGGTTGGAGGAATGGGTTCCCGTCTTTCTTCCCCGACAGTTCGTCCTATGTCGAGGTGAGTCGCCTCGGACCATTGGACCCATCGTTCTGGTCGGCGGAAAGACCAATCGGCGTCCCCTTGGCACTTTGGCTGACGGGTGGCAACCATCAACTCTTCTTCCTGTTGCAGACCGTTCTGTTCGCAGTCTCCGTCGCGTACCTGTGCTCGGTCGTGCTGAAGGCAATCACACCGCGGTGGCTCGCCTGGATCACGAATGCATTGATTGCCTCGGTGTGCGTTCATCCGCGATTCGCACTGTGGCATCTCGAGATCCTGAGCGAATCGTTGTCGTTGTCGTTGTCGATTCTCATCTTGGCGACATGGCTGCAATTCGCACGTGATCCGAGCAGGCGCCACCTCGCATTTGGCATCACAGCGACCATTGCCTGGGTCTCGATCCGTGACGTCCACATCGTCACCGGATTCGTGATTGCTTCGGCTCTGCTCATTGGCGGACTCACATGTCGCTCCTGGACATTGCGCAAGACGGCACTCGTCGGCTCCGCGGTTCTGGCGATCATTTCTTCGTACGTTCTCATTGCTCAAGGGGCGAGCAACCGAAACCTCTATCCGCTGATCAACAACATCGGCGAACGAGTGCTCACCAATGAGGAACTCCTCCAAACATTTGCTGCGCGGAAGATGCCACTCGACGATGCGCTTCTCGAGCGAACTGGAGACGACACATGGGCCGATGACCAAGCGTTCCTGAGATCTGCTGAACTCGCACGGTTTCGGACCTGGGCCGATGAACACGGCCAACGAGCACTGCTGACATCACTCGTCGTCGATACCTCCTACTGGATCGACACGACTCGGGACGTCCTTCATTCCGCTCTTCCCCTCGACTTCTCCGAGTACGACAGGCACTCGACATCCGAGCGCCTCCCCACTCGACTCTTTTGGGTTCAAGGGCCTCGCACGTCCGCCCAACTCGCTGTGTGGGGTCTTGCGACAGTCGCTTCACTTGTCGTCGCTTTCGGGACGTCTCGCCGACGAAAGATGGGACACGAGATAGCGGGCGACGTCCGCAAGCGCTCGGGAATCGTCGCTGTCGTCGGATTCGTCGCTGCTGCAGCGGACCTCTTCGTATCGGCATCCGGCGATTCGGTCGAGGTACAACGTCACGTTCTCGGATCGATCCTGCGTCTCAGCCTGCTCGTCATCGTCACATCGGCTCTCGGCGCGAGCACACTCGCCCACCTGCTCCAGGGTCGTTTCCGGAGTTCACGACCGCGATCTGACGACGGCCGCTCGAAACGCACCGTGTCCGTGTCGGGGGCGTTCGCCGCATCATTGGCCGCTGTCGGAGTCTTCGGAACTTGGGTTGCACTCGAACATCGGTCGCAAGATTTCGATCCCCAATACGCCCGAACGATCATCGAAAGAGCCGCTCGCTTCGGCGGCACCTATTACGAGAATGGAATCCACAACAAGGGGCCTCTCGAAACGGTCGTCTATGACTCAGCGAGATTCTTCACGGACTTCGACACCTATTGGTTCGGAATCTCGACGTACGTCATCGTCGCGTCGAGCATCCTGGGTCTCACAGCTGCGATGATCGCCCGCTGCTTCGGAGCGTCTCGACGATTCGCCATCACCGCGGCGGCATTGGTCTTCGCTCACTTCTCCCTGTCCGAGAGCGACTACGCAGGGGTTCTCTACAGCCGCAACATCACAACTGCACTTCTCGCCCTCGTTGTCGCTGCCACCTTGTGGGACAGACCATGGAAGAAGCCCCGACACGCGAACACGGCATACGTGGTCCTCGTCGTCCTGCTCGGTCTGGCTGTTCAGACACTCCTCACAACGGTGTTCGCAACGATCGTCGTGGGAACTTTCGTCTACGTGCGCCGCTCGACGGCGACCACGCTGCGCCGCCCGCTCATGGCTGCGTTCGCGACGGCAGCTGCAACGATCGCCTCGGCGCCCGTGTGGTACGCACTGCGCGGATCCTTCGCCGAGTTCTGGTCGAACTGGTGGACGTATGCCGGCTTCATGAGTTCGAGTACCGGACGCAGCCTCCTCAACCAGATCGGGCTCGGTGGCGAAAAGTTCTTCGGCTACTACCAGGACCGACCGGGCATCGCACTCCTGGTCATCGTCCACATCGGACTCGTCACGAGGAACTGGCGTTCAATGACGACAGGGGGTCGCACCGTCCACACGATGCTGCTGGCTTGGCTCTGTGCAGGCTGGATCGAGCTCGTGCTGTCACAGAGGTATTCGAGCCATTACTTCTCCATCGTCGCGGTGCCCACGGCTTTCATCGGCGTCGTCACAGCGGTCCTTCTTCTCCAGGGACTTCGTCGAACCGACGAAGGTCTCCACAGCAAACAGCGATCCTGGTGGGCATCGATCGCCTGTGTCACAGCACTGATCGCCGCACAAGGAACCCAGCTGGCCTGGATCGCAGTCGAAGGTGCGGGGCGATTCCGCAACACCGAGCACTACGTACAAGCACGAAACGATGTCCGCAGTGGGCGACACTTGACCCACCAAGCGGTCATGGATCTCGTCTCCTCCGATGATGATCCTCTCCTCGCATGGACGATGTATCCGTGGACATATCTCGACCATCGTCGAGTGCCCGCAACGAGATTCAGTTGGAAGTCGTTCATGATCGGCGAGATCTACCTGGGTCGAACGTCTCCCAGTTACGTCCTCGATCGAACGTGGGAGTGGTTCGCACAAGACATGGAAGAATCCCGTCCAGCAGTCTTCGCTCGCCCGCAGGTGACCGATCTCGAACCGGCCACACCCCTGTCGAAACTCGTCGCCGATGAATTCTCGACCGTGTTCGCCGATGACGACATCGAACTTGCGTGGCGAAACGAACTGTGGGAGACCGCAACGA
>JBDLRO010000296.1:0-3329 GCA_039800025.1 Actinomycetota bacterium
ATGAGCTCGCTGCCCTCGTGACGGATCTCTCCGTCCTTCCACAGGGTCTGACCGATGAGAGCGGCGAGACCAGCCATGGACATCCCGACGATGATCGGGAAACCGAGCAGCGCGATCACCAGGATGATTGCGCCGGCCATGACCTACTTCTTAGCAGGCGACTTCTTCGCGGGCGACTTCTTCGCAGGAGCCTTCTTCGCGGGCGACTTCTTCGCGGGCGACTTCTTCGCAGGAGCCTTCTTGGCTGGAGCCTTCTTGGCTGGAGCCTTCTTTGCCGGGGCAGTTGCGGGAGCCGGCGAAGCGGTCTTGACGGGAACCGCCGTAGCAACGGGCTTGGCAGCCTTGTTCTTGTTCACGGCGCGCTTGATGGAAGTAATGAATGCGTTCACGACCGAGAAACTACCGGTTCATACCCACGAGACCATGGATTGAACCTCGGGCGCGCCGGTGACCAAGGCGGCGTGTTCGACGTGTGCGAGGGGTTGGATCCCGGACGTCCCGCGATCCAACCCCTATTTTCGAGTGATTTCAGCGCTTTTTGGCCGGCTGACGGGTAGCCGACCGACCAGCCGAAGCCTTCTTGGCGGCCACCTTCTTGGCGGCAACTTTTTTCACTGCTTTCTTCGGGGCAGCCTTCTTCACGACCTTCTTCGCCGGCTTCTTGGCAGCGACCTTCTTCACGGTCTTCTTGGCCGCCTTCTTCGGGGCTGCCTTCTTCACGGCTTTCTTGGCTGCGGGCTTCGCTGTTGCGGGCTTCGCGACAGGCTTGTACGCCCATGCCTCGATCTCGACCGCTCCGGCGAACGGCAATGCGGCAACACCGATCGTCGAACGAGCGGGGCGAGCATCACCGAATCCATGGACATACGCAGCGTTGAACGTGGCAAAGGTGTCCATGTCGGTGAGGAAACACAAGGTCTTCGCGACGTCCTTGAGAGTCAAGCCCATCTCCTTGAGGCGAGCTTGAAGGTTCTTCACGGCCTGGGCGGTCTGCGCGGCGACACCACCGGGCACGAGTGCCCCGTTTTCGAGACCGAGCTGACCAGAGACGATGACCCAGTCTCCAGCGCGAACGACGGGTGTATACGGACCAACGGGTTGAGTAGGAGCATTCATGGCGACGAATCTACTCGTACGTACACGACGACCGATAGGGAAAGACTGAACATTGGGTGACGCGACTGTCACAGCAGTCACGGGGAGAGAATCTCCGAGTTCTTCGTCGGATCCGTCGTCGAATACACCGTCAGCGTCTGCTCGGCCATGCCGGCGGAAAACCGTCGTGGCGCCACACTGCTGCAGCAACCGCAGCGAACACCGCGTCGCTGCCATTGACGGATGTGAAGTCGACGGGAGTCGAATCGTGATGTCCAACGCGATCCCCGGCCGAGGTGTCGATCTCGACGACGATGTCCGGGGTGTCGACTGCTCGCAGCACGCCGAAGGATCGAATCGTCAAGTCGACGGGAGTCAACGTGCCGTCGGAATTCGCAGTGACGGCGATTCCTTCACTACGCACCCAGCCGAGAGCCATGTGTGCTGCTCCGATGCAGTAGGAACGAAGAACCGTCTCATCGAGAGGATCTCCACAACTCACCCGCACGACGATGCGCTCACGTGAGTCGTGCGATGATCCGGTCTCGGTTTGGGATTTCGTTTCCGATTTCATCTCGGACTTCGTCTCCACTCGCGCCCAGGCCTCTGCGCCATTCGGAGCGATCACATGGTCACCGACGATCACGTGACCAGGATGAACATCGCCAAGATGAACGTCGCTAACACCTCGATCGGCGGTGACACTCCCAGGTACAGCAACGGGCTCACGGACCGAGCATCGTGCGATTGCGATCTCGGCCCAGCCGGCGGCTCGCAGACTCATCGACGTCGCAGGGCCGGCTACATCGACTTCGATCAACTCCCAGTCGGGAGCGACGCGCGCGATCACATCGCGCAGTCCCGGCGTCCGCACGGCCCAGAGGACACCCGAGCCATCCCCTCGAACCCCGAGTGCCATCGGCGGTCGCTTCGGCCCGCGCCGTACGACGTCTTCACGGGACAGCACCACACGCACGGTTCGGCCTCGTTCATCCGCCAGTCGTCTCGCTGCAGAGCGCAGGTCTTCGACGAAGCGAGGATCGCTCTTCCCGCCGAATGCACCGCCGTTCACGAGAGGTCCGATGGGTTCGCCACCAGGTGAACACCACACGGCATCGGGTTCGAGATAGGCCGGTTCGACCCAGGTGGTGGCGAGGGTGCGCACGAATCCATTCGCTCCGGGGTGATCCATGTCGATCCCGACTGGCCAGGACACCGGAACCGTCGACTTGCGACCCTGAACGGACCCGGCTGCACGACGTGCGCTCGCGACATCGGGCCCGAGGATCCATTCACCTGCTGCATTCGGCACCGCAACGAGTGCATCCTTCGGAGCGATGTCCTCGGCGAAACCGCCATCGCCGAGAGAAACGCGCGGGTGCACGGTCTGGTGACTGTGACCCTCCATGTCGGCACGACGACTCGCAGCGGATAAATCTCGTGTCGAGGTCTTCGTGTGTCCCGCTGATCCGGTCACGAGATCGACAGCATCGTGGATCGTCTGCCACCCGGTACAGCGGCACATGTGCGCGAGCAGAGATTTGTTGACGGCGTCACGGAAACCGGGCGAATCGAATCCGGATGAACCGAATTCGGACTCGCCGATCGCGGAATCTCTTCGCAGGTTTTCGAGACGCATGATGATGCCCGGAGTACAAAAGCCGCACTGGCTGCCCCCCGTTGCACACAGTGCACTCGACCATTCGGTCCGAACGGATTCGTCCACACCCTCGAGTGTCGTCACCGATCGTCCGGCGACTCGTGCCACCGGGGTCACGCACGACACCCGTGCCTCGCCATCGACCCAGACCGTGCAGCAGCCGCATTGACCCTGCGGCGCACAGCCATCCTTCACGGACACCACCGGTCGAACACCTAGTGGGAGTCGCTCGCGCAAAGCAGTCAAGAGCGTTCCCTCGGCCGGCACCTCGACAACGACCCCGTTCAAGGTGAAGGTCACGGTCGGGGTCGCCATGTGACCATTGTGCCCGGTTGTGCGATGCCCGTGACAGATCAGTCCGGTTACCGTGATCTCGTGACACGTGCAAGAGACATAATCGAGATTTCCGATGCTTCCGTGACCGGCACGGCGACCGCCAGATTCACCCGCCGTGACCTCCTGCGAACCGGGGCACTCGGCGTGTCGTCACTCGCACTCGGGCCGTTTCTCGCTGCATGTGGCGGATCATCGACGACGTCGTCGGGTTCTGGCGCATCAGGTGGACAGGCCTCTG
>JBDLRO010000297.1:0-3522 GCA_039800025.1 Actinomycetota bacterium
CGTCGGATCGCCCGAATCAACACCCTCATCCGTCAGCGCGAAGTCGCTGCCGCAGAGGCCGGAGAGTGAATCACATGTCCGATGCATCCAACACCGCTGCGAACGAGCGCACCATGCGCAAGGTGCGTGAGGGAATCGTTTCCTCGAACAAGATGGACCGAACCGTGGTCATCGAAGTCGTCGAGCGAGTTCGCCACCCCAAGTACAACAAGTTCGTCATGCGAACCAAGAAGTTGTACGCCCACGACGAGGCCAATGATGCCAATGTCGGTGACCGCGTCCGGGTCATGGAGACCCGTCCGTTGTCGAAGATGAAGCGCTGGCGGGTCATCGAGATTCTCGAGCGGGCCAAGTAGGCGACAGGAACGACGGAGGAAACTCATGATTCAGCAAGAAAGCAGACTTCGAGTCGCCGACAATTCAGGTGCCAAGGAAGTTCTCGTCATCAAGGTTCTCGGCGGCACACGTCGCCGGTACGCGTCGATCGGGGACATCTTCGTCGCCACCGTGAAGGACGCCATTCCTGGCGCCGGTGTGAAGAAGGGTGATGTCGTGAAGTGCGTCGTCGTTCGCGTCAAGAAGGAGAAGCGCCGTCCCGATGGCAGCTACATCCGCTTCGACGAGAACGCAGCCGTGATCATCAAGGACGATCTCACTCCCCGCGGAACCCGAATTTTCGGACCAGTTGGCCGCGAGTTGCGAGACAAGAAGTTCATGCGAATCATTTCGCTGGCACCGGAGGTGCTCTGACATGAAGATCAAGAAAGGCGACACAGTCGTCGTCATCGCCGGCAAGGACAAGGGACGCGAAGGTGTCGTGTCGCGAGTCATGCCGAGTGCGAACAAGGTGATCGTCGACGGGATCAACGTCGTCAAGAAGCACCAGAAGCCGAGCGGTACCAACCGTCAGGGCGGCATCATCGACCGTGACATGCCCCTCGATGCGTCGAACGTGATGCTCGTCCACAAGGGCAAGCCGACTCGTGTCGGATTCAAGGTCGACAAGGACGGCAAGAAGGTCCGCATCGCCAAGTCAACGGGTGAGGAAGTCTGATGTCCACTGCAACAATGCCTCGTCTCAAGACCAAGTACCAGGGTGAGATCCGGGATGCTCTCAAGGCCGAGCTCGGGTTGATCAACGTGATGCAGGTGCCTCGTATCGAAAAGATCGTGGTCAACATGGGTGTCGGTCGTGCGACTCAGCAGCCTTCGCTGCTCGAAGGTGCCGTTGCCGATCTCACTCGCATCACCGGTCAGAAGCCCAAGGTCACCAAGGCTCGTGATTCGATCGCGAACTTCAAGTTGCGTGAAACGCAGGCGATCGGATGCATGGTCACCTTGCGCGGCGACCGTATGTGGGAGTTCCTCGACCGCCTGATCGCAGTCGCCATTCCTCGTATCCGCGACTTCCGCGGCCTGCCCGCTCATTCGTGGGACGGACGGGGCAACTACACGTTCGGATTGGCCGATCAGACGGTGTTCCCCGAGATCGACTACGACAAGATCGACGCGAACCGCGGCATGGACATCACCATCGTCACATCCGCTCGCACCAACGCCGAGGGCAAGGCTCTGCTCGATGCCTTCGGTTTCCCCTTCAAGCGTGGCGCTGACGCAGTTGCCCCGCCGAAGAAGAAGTCCAATGCCCGTGGCCGGCAGTTCGCTGCCAAGAAGAAGTAATCGGAAGGTTCTGGAACATGGCCAAGAAGTCCCTGATCAACAAAGCCGCCGCCAAGCCGAAGTTCAAGGTGCGCGGATACACGCGTTGCCGCAAATGCGGCCGCGCGCGTTCTGTGTATCGCAAGTTCGGTCTCTGCCGAGTGTGTCTGCGCGACATGGCGCACGCTGGCGAGATCCCCGGTCTCACGAAGTCGAGTTGGTGAACCATCATGTTGACTGATCCCATTGCAGACATGCTGACCCGCATCCGCAACGCCAATACGGCGATGCATGATGAGGTGTCGATGCCGTCGTCGAAGCAGAAGGTTGCTCTCGCGAAGATCCTGGAGCAGGAGGGTTACATCACCGGTTTCAAGGTGGGCACGAATCCGAAAGGCCCGGGCGAGATTCTGACCATCGGAATGAAGTACTCGCCTGAGCGTCGTCGCACCATCGCGGGTATCAAGCGCATCTCCACTCCGGGTCTGCGTGTGTACCGAAAGTCCGACACCGTTCCGCGAGTTCTCGGCGGTCTCGGTGTTGCCGTCCTGTCCACGAGCCAGGGGCTCATGACCGACCGTGAAGCGCGCAAGCGCAAGGTCGGTGGTGAAGTCCTGTGTTACGTCTGGTGAGTTGAGGAACCCCCATGTCACGTATCGGTAATTCACCCATCACAGTTCCGTCCGGAGTGGACGTGAACATCAACGGCAGCTCGGTTGTCGTCAAGGGCCCGAAGGGTTCCCTCAGTAGGGAACTCATCGGAGGCATTTCCTTGCGTCAGGAGGACGGCCAGATCGTCGTGGAACGTCCCAATGACGAGCGCGAGTCCCGCAGCCTGCACGGGCTCAGTCGAGCTCTCGTGAACAACATGGTCGTCGGAGTCACCGACGGTTTCGTGAAGGAGCTCGAGATCGTCGGCGTCGGCTACCGCGCCGAACTCAAGGGTCCGAGCGCACTTCGTCTCAACCTCGGTTTCTCCCACCCTGTCGATGTGGAGGCGCCCGAGGGCGTCACATTCGAGGTGCCCGCCCAGACACGAATCATCGTGAAGGGCATCGACAAGGAGGCCGTCGGTCAGGTTGCGGCGAACATTCGCTCCATTCGCAAGCCCGAGCCCTACAAAGGCAAGGGAGTCAGGTATCTCGGAGAGAAGATCCTGCGCAAGGCCGGTAAGGCCGGCAAGAAGTGATGTCGGGTAGGGAGATTCGATGAGCAAAGTCAGTAACGAACGTCGCCAGGGCCGTCTCAAGCGGCACCGTCGCGTGCGCAAGAAGATCCATGGCACAGCGGAGCGCCCGCGCTTGTCTCTGTACCGTTCGAACAATCATCTCATGTTGCAGGTGATCGACGACGACAAGGGAGTCACCTTGGTGTCGGTCTCGTCCAATGAGCCGGCACTCAGGTCGCATGGTGGAAGCACGGTTGCAGCTGCGACTGCACTCGGAAAGACCATTGCTGAGCGCGCCAAGTCAGCCGGGATCGACAAGGTCGTCTTCGACCGCGGTGGTTACCTCTACCACGGTCGTGTTGCAGCGGTTGCCGAAGCCGCTCGTGAAGCAGGTCTGGAGTTCTGATGACGAACAACCCCAATAATCCCAACACAGGCAACCCGGGCTTCGGCCGACACGGTGGCACCCCTGATGGAGGACGTGAATCTCGCGTCATCCACATCAACCGCGTGGCCAAGGTGGTCAAGGGCGGACGTCGCTTCTCGTTCACCGCTCTCGTAGTGGTCGGGGACGGCAACGGTCGGGTGGGACTCGGTTACGGCAAGGCCAAGGAAGTGCCGCTCGCGATCCAAAAGGGAACCGAAGACGCCAAGCGCAACATGTTCTCGGTGCCCCTTGCTGGCGGCACCATCAC
>JBDLRO010000298.1:0-10902 GCA_039800025.1 Actinomycetota bacterium
GTTTGGCACCTCGATGTCGGCTCATCGCATCCTGGGGCTGAAGCAGGTCCCAAGGGTTGGGCTGTTCGCCCATTAAAGCGGTACGTGAGCTGGGTTCAGAACGTCGTGAGACAGTTCGGTCTCTATCCTCCGCAGCCGAAGGAGTGTTGAGGAAATCTGTCCCTAGTACGAGAGGACCGGGATGGACGTAGCTCTGGTGTGTCTGTTGTCCTGCCAAGGGCACGGCAGATTAGCCACCTACGGTCGGGATAACCGCTGAAAGCATCTAAGCGGGAAGCCCTTTCCAAGATGAGCACTCCCATGCGGTTAACGCAGTAAGGCCCGTGACAAGACCATCACGTTGATAGGCCGGAGGTGGAAGAGTGGTAACACTCGTAGCCGACCGGTACTAATCGGCCGAGGGCTTAATTGACAGCTCGCGCTTGCTCTGAAGTACTCGGGGATCATCCCCTTGACAACAGATTTCCGGTGGCCATAGCGGCGGAGAAACACCCGTTCCCATTTCGAACACGGCAGTTAAGCCCGCATGCGCCGATGGTACTTGGAGGTAGACCTCCTGGGAGAGTAGGTCGCTGCCGGATTTTTTCGATACGGAGCCCCGTTCGATTCGACGATCATGATCGTGGAGTCGGGCGGGGCTTCGAGCGTTCTCCGACCACTGGAACCGAACCTGTCTGCGAATTCTGTTTCAATCTGTCGGACGAATGCTGTCGGCCTGTGCGATCTCCATCTGGCTCATCTCGATCTGGCGGGCAGGCGACGGACAGGAATTCGAAGGTGATGCTCGCGCTCGAGTGCAGTTGGCTCTAACCTGGAGAAAATGCCCCAAAGTGACAACTCACGACCACGTCGACCGCAAGGATCCGGGGCAAGGAAGCGGCCAGGAACAGCGACTGGTCGAACGTCGTCGAAGGGTAGTCAGAAGGACCCTCGATCCGTAGCACGCTCTGCTGACAGTCCTGCGTCACGGAGCAGTCGTTCAGGTCAAAGGTCAGGGCAGCCGCGCGCCGGCGATGCAAGAGAGCGACCTTCATCGTCGGATTCCGATTCCTCGCCGCGGCGAGGAGGCGCCCGTCGGGAACGTCCGACAACGGGATCTGCGGAAAGACGTTCGGCTGGCGGTGAGCGTCGTCGCGGGGACGAACGGCGTTCCGGAGAATTTCGCACCGAGGCGGACAAGCGTCGTGCGGCTGTTCGAGCACGGGGTGCAGGGAGCGCTCGTGATCCGAAGATCGTGGAGCAACAGGCTCGCTCCGACAAACCGGTCCCTGAGGAGTGGATCGATGAAGGTCCGATCAGATCTCGGGCAACGGAGGCTGTCAAGAGAGGTCGATCCGGGGTGCGAAGAGATGAGCGGCGCACTCAGGAAGCAATTGATCCCGCCGTTGTCGAAGTGGTGGCGAGAGCAGTCGATCCCCGTCGCGCCGAGAAACTTGCTCAGAAACTCAACAGCGCTTGTACGGCTTTGGATCGGGAGCGGTATTCCGAAGCCAAGCGGATCGCTCGGTCACTGCTGAAGGAGTTGTCCTCGGTTTCGACGGTCCACGAAGTCATCGGACTTGCCAGTTATCGCCTCGGTCAATGGCGGGACGCAACGGCAGCTTTGGAGACGGCTCAGCGTTTGAATGAGCGAGTCGAAAACATGCCTGTGCTTCTGGACTGCTATCGCGCGCAGAAGCGCTGGAGCGATGTGGACATGGTCTGGAAGGATCTGAAAGACCAGTCGCCCGCTCCCGATGTGATGGCGGAGGGCCGGATCGTGGTTGCCGGGTCGTTCGCTGATCGAGGTGATCTGAGAGCGGCGATCGACCTCATGCAAAAAGTGCTGTCGGCACCGAGGCGCATCCGTGAATATCACGTGCGGCAGTGGTACGTCTTGGCCGACCTCTACGATCGAGCTGGCGACATCCAGCGGGCTCGAGAACTCTTCTCCCGAGTCGCAGCCGCCGATCCGCAGTTCGCCGATGTTCGGGAGCGACTGTCGAGTCTGTGAGCGACATCCCGCACGATGAGAAACATTCGACGACGTCGACGTAGAACTACTGTTGAAGCGAGCCATTGGTTCGCCCTCATCTTTTTGGATGAGACTGCCTTTCGGAAAGGACAAGCATCGACATGAACGTCGAGCAGAAGACTCGTATGCGTGATGGAAAGGGCTTCATTGCGGCTCTCGACCAGAGCGGAGGCAGCACTCCCAAGGCTTTGCGCCTGTACGGAGTGCCCGAGACCTCGTATTCGGGCGAGTCCGAGATGTTCGATTTGATCCATGGAATGAGATCGCGAATGATCACGAGTCCGGCGTTCGACGGACGCAGGGTTCTCGGGGCAATTCTCTTCGAGGGAACGATGGAACGAGACATCGAAGGAGTTCCAGCAGCCGACTTCCTCTGGACGTCCAAGAAGGTTGTTCCCTTCCTCAAGGTGGACAAGGGACTCAACGACGAATCCGATGGCGTTCAGACAATGAAGTCGATGCCTCAGTTATCGGACCTCCTCGACAAGGCAGTCGGATACAGGATTTTCGGAACGAAAATGCGCTCGGTCATCAAGACAGCTTCGGTGTCGGGCATTCGCAGTGTCGTAGCACAGCAATTCGAGATCGGCCGCCAAATCCTCTCGTACGGACTCGTACCGATCATCGAACCCGAGATCGACATTCACAGTGCCGACAAGGCCGCGTGCGAGCAGATCCTCCTCGAGGAAGTCCTCACGGAACTCTCACAGCACTCTTCAGGTACAGAGGTGATGTTGAAGTTGACCCTTCCTGAACGAGATGGGTTCTATCAGCCTCTCGTCGATCATGAGAGCGTTCTCCGAGTCGTGGCGCTCTCCGGTGGGTACAGCCGAGACGAAGCCAACTTGCGTTTGAGCCGCAATCCTGGTGTCATCGCCAGTTTCTCACGGGCTCTGACCGAAGGATTGAGTGCGCAGCAGTCCGACGAGGAGTTCAATTCGACTCTCGACCGCACGATCGAAGAGATCTATCTGGCATCTTCCACCTGACAGACCATCCGTGGTGCGATCAGTGTGAGAGTGGTCGGAGTGCGACACCGGTCAAGATCTTCGGAGTGAAGAAGGTCGACTTCGGAGGCATGAGCTCGTGTTCGCGCGCAGTGCGGCGAATTTCCTCCACGGTGACTGGTCGAATCAGCACGGCGGCATCTGCAGCACGCGATCGAATGAATCCCGATATCTCTTCGACACCGTGTTGATAGCGCACCTCATGGTTGCAGGCCCGCAATGCGTGTTCCAGGCGACTCCCGTCCAGATCCCTGACGCCGGTGAAGGAAGCATCTCGGGGACGGAGCGCGACAGGGTCGTGGTCCGGTCGCAGGAAGACCAAGCAGTCGTTCGAATCCATCCAGTCCGTGATCTTCGCAGTCACTGGTGGGCAATCCAATATGTCGAAGTGCTCTCGGAGAGCTGATTCGAATGCTTTCATGTCGGGGACGTCGTAGAGACGGTGGATGGCTGCAACGCTCAACTGATCTTCGACAAGTTCTGCGACATAGGTCATCGTCAGTCCTGCTCCCGACGCGATCGGAGATCCGATAGAGCGCAACTCGTCTCGATACGTACGGCTGATCGCGTAACGATGATGTCCGTCAGCGATGACGACATCGTGGATCGAAATGGCGTCACAGATGTGAGCGATCCGAAATGGGTCGGAGATTCGTTCGAAGCTGTGCACGACGCCGTCGACGTCGACTGAGCCCATGGGCTCGCCAGCCTCGGAAAGAGCGGCGGTCAGGCCGGTTCCGAGTGACAGACCCCACACCGGTGAAAGATTGCATTCGGTGGCGCGAGTCAGATCGAGACGGTCAGTCTTCGCCTTCGGTGTCGTTCGTTCATGAGGCAGAACACCACCTGCGTTCTCATCGACGACTTCGAGAGCGCCGATCACGCCGCTCGTCGAGCGCGACCTGCCGCGGCCGTCGATGAACTTCATTCGATACACGGTGAGTGACGGCGTCTCGTCGATCATGAGCACGCCCTTCGAGCGCCAGGATGCCAGCCTCTCCGCTGCCATCGTGTAGCGGGCGGGGCCGTCGGACTCGAGAGGAAGATCGATGTGAACGATGTTGTCGGGATGCCTGCGCGCGAGAGCGTCCCGGTCGCTCGGTGAAAGGACATCGTAGGGTGGCGCGGTGACGCGGCTGACGAGGTCGGGGGCGTATCGCAGAGCACGAAATGGTTCGAATCGGGGCATACCCACAGCCTGTCATCTTTGATGGAGCGGAGAAGAGAATTCTGCCCACCGGAGACCATGCACATATATCAACCGCCAACGCGTGAATGTGCGACTCGGCCGCCAGCAGTAGATTCTTGGGCGAGACAGTGAATGGGAGTTGATGATCTTGTCCTTGTCTGATGTGTCCTCGTCCGATTCACGGGTGCACAGAGTCGTTCTGTGTGACATCGATGGCGTCGTGTGGTTGGCCCGGCAGGAGCTGCCTCGGGCGTCGCAAGCAGTTGCGTTGCTCCGGTCGGAGGGTTTTCGGGTGGTCTTCGTGACCAACAACTCCTACGCCACGAGGGAGGAGCAGGAGTCCCACCTCGACCTCGTCGGCATCCCGGCAGCAGGGGATGTCGTGACCTCTGCCATGGCTGCGGCCTCGCTCGTCGAACCCGAGTCGAGGGTCCTGGTGTGCGGCGGTCCGGGATTGGTCGAGGCCGTTCGAGAACGCAAGGCGCATCCGGTTTCGATGGCTGAGTACGACGAGAACAGGGAAGGAATCGAGGCCGTCGTCGTCGGATTCCATCGAACGTTCGATTACGAAGTGCTTCGGCGTGCACATGAAGCGATCCGTCATGGAGCCCGTTTCATCGCTTCCAATACCGATTCGACCTACCCGACACCGGATGGACCCATTCCCGGTGGGGGAAGCATCGTTGCAGCTGTCACAACTGCATCAGGAGTGACCCCACACGTCGCCGGAAAGCCTCATCGCACGATGGCGACACTCGTTCGCTCGACTGTCGCAGGTGTGGATTCTTCGACGGTGATGATCGGTGATCGCCTCTCGACGGATGGAAGGTTCGCTCGCGAACTCGGATGCCGCTTCGGTCTGGTTCGATCGGAGGTGTCGGCCGATGAGATCGGCGCGGGCAGCTCGGAAGTCTGTGATTTCGATGGAACCTCGTTGTGGTCGGTCGCCCAGCAGGTGCTCGCATCCTCTTGATTCCGAGCAGCGCTGTCCGATCGAGCGAGTCGATGACAGGTAGGAGTCATTCGGATACATGCTTCCAGGGCTCGGGTACCATGGTTCCATGGCGAAGAACCCGGTGAACCGTGAAACGATCAAGAAATTGCTCGACACTTTGACGCCCATGAACCCCGAGTCCGCGGAACGGTTCCTGCAGGACATTCTTCGTCTTGCAGATGAACGTCGCCGTGATGTGGAACGTGTCGTAGGGGACGTTGCGAAAGCGGGAGTGCGCACAGCAGAGGGCTTGGCCTCTTCGGTTCAACATGAAATGGCACGTCAGATGACCAAGATGGCTGCTCGAATCGATGATCTCGAGCGGCAAGTCGACTCTTTGGGGAAGGCTCTGGAGACGACACGTACGAATCTGCTGTCTCTTGCCTCTCGATCCGCAGGAGAGATGAGCGGTGGCGAGCCCGAAGAACCGAAGAAGAGCAAGAAGAAGAGCGACAAGAAGACAGAAAAGAAGGCTCTGAAGAGCGAACGTCGAGCCGGGAAAGCCGCAGTCGACCGAGATGTGACCATCGAGAGTGCAAGCGGATCCGCGAGCAAGACCGACGAAGTATCGAACGACTCGAATCCGGCAATTGCTGGCATTTGATCGGTCGGGTCAGTCAACTCGATGGCTCAACGGAGCAGACTCGATGCCGAACTCGTTCGCAGAGATCTCGTCACGAGCCGCCAAGAAGCCTTGGAGATGATCGAAGCGGGACGGGTTCTGGTCAACGGGGCAGTCGCTGCCAAACCCGCCCACATGGTCGCCCCGGCGGATGCTCTCGTTCTGAGCGGTCCTCCCAAGAGGTTCGTGAGCCGTGGAGGAGACAAACTTCTTGCGGCTCTGGAGGCGTGTTCGCTGACGGTAGAGGGTCGGACCGCTGTCGATGCGGGAGCCTCGACCGGTGGCTTCACGGACTGTCTCCTGCAACACGGTGTCCGATCCGTCGTCGCCATCGACGTCGGTCACGGACAACTCCACCCGAGGATTCGACATGACGAGCGAGTGAAGGTCCTCGAGCGTGTCAACATACGCGACGTCACAGTTGATGACATCGGAGGCTCTGTGGACATCGTCGTGGCGGATCTGTCGTTCATCTCGCTGACCGTGGTCCTTCCTGCTCTCGTCGGGTTGCTGAAAGACGAGGGTCACTTGATCGCCTTGATCAAACCGCAATTCGAAGTCGGTCGTGAGGAGGTGTCACGTGGTCGAGGCGTGATCACCGACCCCGATCTGCACTCGTCGGCCTGTCAGACGGTCGTCTCGGCTTGCGAGGCACTCGGTCTGTCGGTGTCAACAGTTCTTCCATCGCCGATTCTCGGGCACGAGGGGAACAAAGAATTCCTCCTTCATGCGATCCCGCATGGAAGACTTCGACGGTGACTACGCCAGTCGGAGCCCGTCGAGCAACCGTCGTGGTCGTGGGGCGATCCGACCGGCCCGAGGCTCGACGGACGGCTCGTCGAGCTGTGGAGTGGCTGGCGAGTCACGGGCACACCGTCGTGGCCCTCCCACAGGACATTGCTGTTCTCGGGATCGAGCAACTCGAGGCTCGAGACGATCCGTTTTCTTCGGCGGATCTCGTTCTGAGCATCGGCGGAGACGGAACCATGTTGCGGGCAGTCAGTCTCGTGAACGGGCTCCCTGTCCCGGTCCTCGGGGTCAACGTCGGACTTCTCGGGTACCTCGCCGAGGTCGAGCCAGTGAATCTCGAGGACAGTTTGGAGCGCTTCTTCTCCGGAGAGTTCGTCACCGAACGAAGACTCGTTCTCGACGTCGAGGTTCAGCATCGAGATGGCCGTCGTCACCTTCATCGGGCACTCAATGAGGCATCGTTCGAGAAGACGAAATCAGGTCAAACCATTCGGCTCGGGGTGAGAATCGATGATGTTCCCTTCACGACGTTCCAAGCCGATGGACTGCTCGTTGCCACGCCAACGGGTTCGACTGCCTATGCCCTTTCGGCGCGCGGACCGATCGTTTCACCGACCCATCAGGCCATCCTGGTCACCCCGCTTGCTCCTCACATGCTCTTCGACCGTTCTCTCGTCCTCGATTCCACGGAGACTGTGGATGTCGAGGTTGTCGGAGACAGGGAAGTGGTGATGGCAGTCGACGGGCAAGAGGTGTGTTCGCTCGCTGTCGGTGATTTGGTCCGTTGTCGGACGTCGACGTCCCCGGCAATCTTCGTTCGCTTGGAGCCGAATCGTTTCCATCAGGTGTTGAAGGCAAAATTTGGCCTGGCTGATCGCTGACATGTGCAGATCATGAGGTGTAAGGAATGGGTTATCGACGATGTTGACTGAACTTCGGGTTTCGAATCTCGGAATCATCGAGTCCGTGGACCTCCTGCTCGGACCGGGCCTCATCGCATTGACTGGTGAAACCGGGGCTGGAAAGACCATGGTCGTGGAAGCGATCAACCTTCTCATCGGCGAACGGGCCGACCCTGGCCGTGTACGATCCGGAGCGGACGAAGCGCGAATCGAAGGTCGGTTCGTCGTCGGTGATGAGGAATTCGTCGTCGTCCGGGTGGTGCCCGCGGATGGCCGGTCGCGCGCCTACATCAACGGGCGTTTGGCAACGGTGGGCGAGCTCGCCGACCTCGGATCGCGACTCGTCGACCTCCATGGGCAGCACGCCCATCAGAGCCTCCTCGCGGCTTCGGTGCAAAGGCAGGCACTCGACGAATTCGCCAAGACCGACCTCGAGCCACTCCGGGCTGCTCGCGCGCAGCTCGCCGAAATCGATGCCGCGCTCGCAGCGATTGGCGGAGACTCCCGGTCGCGGCTTCGAGAAGTCGAGTTGTTGAGGTTCCAAGTGACTGAGATATCCGGCGCGACCATTGTCGACACCGCCGAAGATTCTGCTCTCGAAGCTGAAGAGGCACTTTTGTCCGACGTCGTCACACATCGTCAGGCCGCTCTGCTCGCTCAAAGTGCACTTTCCGATGAGGGAGGTGCGTTGGATGCGATCGGTTCGGCTCTCGCTTCATTGACTCAGCGCCCTGCATTTTCCGATATTCGTGAGCGCCTCATCGCCGTCCAGGGCGAGCTGACCGATGTTTCGAGTGATCTTCGGTCTCGAAGCGAGTCCAGCGAGGAGAATCCCGAGCGACTCGACGAGATCCGATCCCGTCGGCAGATGATCAGGGATCTGTGTCGCAAGTATGGGGAGAACCTGGACGATGTTCTGACGTTCCTCGAGACCAGTCGCGCTCGGCTCGAAGAACTGGAGTCCTACGAGAGCCGCGTGTACGAACTGGAGCAAGTGCGTCAAATGGTTGTTGCAGAAGAACGAACCGCTGCCTCGATCGTTGCGGCAACGAGAAGATCCGCCGCCGCGGCATTGGGTCGGGACATCACCGCTCACCTTCCGGACCTGGCCATGCCCCGTGCAATCGTCGAGGTGACGGTCGAGGGAGATGATCCTGCCGATGACGTGACGATGCTGATGAGCTCCAATCCAGGTTCACCACTGGCCCAACTCTCGAAAGTCGCCTCGGGCGGAGAACTCGCCCGAACAATGCTTGCGATCCGGTTGGTGCTGACTCAAGGTCCGCCGATCCTCATCTTCGACGAGGTCGACGCAGGCATCGGAGGCTCGGCTGCCAATGCCCTCGCAGCAAGTCTTGCTCGGCTCGCAGAGACGCATCAGGTGCTCGTTGTCACTCACTTGGCGCAAGTCGCCGCGGCTGCGACGCAGCACTTGGTGATTTCGAAAGAAGTGATCGGGGGTCCGGAAGGTGAGACGACCCGCACGGAGGTCCTGGAGGTCATCGGTGAGACCAGAATCGACGAAGTTGCACGGATGCTCTCCGGTCATCCCGACAGCGCCCGAGCACGCGACCACGCCGAGGAACTCCTCGCGTCCTGGACGTCTCGCTGACGACGGAGCTCGAGCGGTCCTGGGTCGTCAATTGCCGACGCCTCAACTCCCCACACCGGGACTTCACGGTGTAACGGGGGAGTTCACGGTGGAGTGGGGCAGCGAATAGTGGCAGGTGGACTGCATCAATCTTGACGGCTATCTCCGGTGCATTCCACCATTTCATGGATACATCCCGAGGGCTCGCGGACGCGGTATGGTGATCTCCCGTTGTGAATGTTGAGAACGGGAGGACGCGATGTCGAAGCACATCTTCGTGACAGGTGGTGTGGCGAGTTCTCTCGGCAAGGGTCTCACCGCATCCTCCCTCGGTCGTCTCCTGAAACTGCGTGGTCTGCGAGTGACGATGCAGAAATTGGATCCGTACATCAACGTCGATCCCGGCACCATGAATCCTTTCGAACACGGAGAAGTGTTCGTCACCGATGACGGCGGTGAGACCGATCTCGATCTCGGGCATTACGAGCGATTCATCGATGAAAACCTGACTCGAAACTCGAATACCACAACTGGTTCGATCTATCAGGCCGTTCTCGCAGCGGAGAGGCGGGGCGACTATCTCGGAAAGACCGTTCAGGTCATTCCTCACATCACAGACGAGATCAAGAGGCGTATCCGCAAGATGGCCACTGACGACGTCGACGTCGTCATCACCGAGGTCGGTGGAACTGTCGGTGACATCGAAATCCTGCCGTTCCTCGAAGCAATCCGCCAGTATCGCAAAGAGGCTGGACGCGACAATGTCTGCTACATCCATGTCACGTTGGTTCCGTTCATCGGTCCCTCCGGAGAGCAAAAGACGAAACCGACGCAGCACTCGGTGACCGAACTGAGAAGCCGAGGTATTCAGCCGGACGTGATCGTCTGTCGCAGTGAAGAGCCATTGAGCCAGAGTCTCAAACGAAAGGTGTCGAATCTCTGCGACGTCGACGAGAGAGCGGTCGTCAATGCTGCAGATGTCGGGAACATCTATGAGCTGCCTCTCGTTCTGCACGATGAAGGACTCGATGCCGTCGTGTGCGAAACGCTTCGAATCGAGGCCGAGCCCGATCTTTCCTCATGGGCGAGTGTCGTGGAGATGGTCGAGAGGGCGACACGTCCCGTGCGAATCGGACTGATCGGAAAGTACATCGATCTGCACGATGCGTATCTTTCGGTTGCGGAAAGCATCAAACATGCCGGGTTCCATCTCGGTGCCAATGTGGACATCGACTGGATCCAGGCCGAAGAAGTCGAGGGTTTGCTCGCAGAGGGTCGACTGTCCCATCTCGATGGAATGGTGATCCCGGGAGGTTTCGGTGTTCGGGGAGTGGAAGGCAAGATCGCTGCTGCGGAATACGCGCGTGAGAACCATCTCCCATGTCTCGGTCTGTGTTTGGGGATGCAGGTCATGACGATCGAATTCGCCCGTCATGTACTCGGTTTGACAGACGCTCATTCGACCGAGTTCGACCCATCGACTCAGCATCCCGTCATCGACATCATGAACGATCAGCGCGATGTGACGGACAAAGGTGGAACGATGAGGTTGGGGGCGTACTACGCGGTACTTCAACCTGACTCGAAAGTCGCTCGTGCTTATGGCGAGACCGTGGTCAGCGAGAGACATCGCCATCGTTTCGAATTCAACAGCCAGTTCAGAAGCCGCTTCGAAGCAGCAGGGTTCCTGTGTTCCGGCACATCCCCCGACAAGAGGCTGGTGGAGTTCATCGAACTCGTCGACCATCCATTCTGGATCGGCACACAGGCACACCCGGAGTTCAAGAGCCGACCGGATCGTCCGCATCCTCTCTTCAAGGGTCTCGTCGAGGC
>JBDLRO010000299.1:0-4494 GCA_039800025.1 Actinomycetota bacterium
TCACTCGTGGCAGCTCTGGCATGGATCATTGGCTATACGTGGATGTGGTTCAGCAAATGGATTCTGGCTGCAATCGTCTATGGAGTCTCGAGCGTCAAGTCGGACATCAGTGACCAAGTGACATTTCGACTCGACGGAAAGAGCGAATATCGCGAACAGGTGACCGGATTCCTCGGTACGACCCGCTACAACATTTCCGCATCTCGATACGGGTGGCTGTCCGAACCACTGGCAATTCCAATATTGATGGGCCTCGTCATTGCTGCGGCATATTTCGTGTTCTCGCAATTGATGCAGAGGAAACAATCACGCCCACGACGCAATTGGGATCGGGCGATACTCGTGGCTCCAGTTCTGATCATCGTCATCTGGTTCGAGTTGCTTCGCAATCACAGTCAGATTCACTACTGGTTCACGTACCGGTCCATCGCCGCTGGGATCGGAGTCATCGCTGTCGGTCTCGTCGCGCAACTAGCGAACCCGATGGACGTATCCGAGGACGACTCCAGCAAACGAACTCAGCCAGCGACCGACGCGTGACTCCGAATGGCCTGATGCGTGGATGTTCGTGGAGAACGCGTCTCCCTGGCGACGAGCAAACGTCGAGCGAATCATCGACGCATCAGAAGTCGGAGGTGGCGAGCTCTTCAATCCCGTCGTGCCCGAAAAACTTGCCGAAATGCATTGCTTGCTCTCGTGCATGAGCTCTCACACGAAGTGACCTCAGTCAGTTCCGAGCAACAAATTTCCGGATCACGCGTAAGCCGTCTGCTGCGAGCGAGAACACATTCGCTTTTCGCAGACCAAACATTATCGAACGTACACCTCGCCACCTTGACGTATCCGCGCGATAACGACTGAGCTGCTCCCACCAGACATCGACCAAGTCGTCGACTCCCAGTTGGGCCGCGGCTGCTTCCGCAACACCAGCACGTAGGCGCTGACGCAGCTCGGGGTCGGACTGCAACTCTCTCAAGATGTCCGGGATTTCCTCGATGTCGTCAAAGAAGATCACATCGCGTCGGTCGGTTCCAATTTCCAAATAGGCCGGCTCACGGGCTGCCAGCGGTATGACCCCGGCCGCCCAGGCGTTGAGGAGCTTGGTGGCGGGTTTAAAGATGCTCGACTGGGCATCTCGACGGGCACAGATGGCGACATCGACACTGCTGAAATCATGCCACCTCTGGTCGGATCCATCAACTTTCCGAGGAGAGTCCACGTCGAGTTCGATACCCAATTCAGCGAGTCGATTTCTCATGTGGGAGTCGAGCAACTGCTCAGGAGCACTTTCAGGATTGGACTTGAGGCACACGCAGGAAATCGAGTCGCCGCGCGACGGGTCGCGGGCGATCAACCCACGCTGGGACAGAGGTGGGATCGAACATCGATCGACATTGCCATCGACCTCAGGAAATGATGTGTACGGGATCACCACAAGGTCGACGCGAAATCGACGGATGAAGGACACTGGCAGGTCGCTGCGGATGAGCACGACGCGATAGCGGCGAATCCGCCAAGCGAAGAGCAATGCTGCCAAAGGTCGCTCGAGACCCATTCCGTGAACCATTGATACCACCAGCGTGGAGCCCGGTGGAATTCTCGCTCCGACGGTCGTCGGTCGACCTCGTGATCGAAGTCGCCGATGCAATTCCAGAAGGTTATGGCCCACGCCACTCGAAAAACGCGTCGGTTCACGATCAGGCTCCCACGTTTCCAGTCCAGTGAGGTCCAACCTTCGTGGTGTCAAGAAGTGAATCATGAGCGACCACGTCGTGGGGGACGGCCAATAGTCCCCATCTTTTCGGATCGCGCGCGAACCCTCACCCGCTTTTGACCCAGATGAGAGGAGCGTGCGGTTCGTGGCGCGCTCCCGAGGAGAAGTTCCACTGGTCGAGCCAAGAATCGCAACCGTGCCACGACACGTCTCAGTCTCTCGAGTTCCCATGCTTGCGAGAGCACACGCAGTCGAAGCCACTCGACTTCGTCATCTGTGCCTGCGGGAGGGTCAGCTGCATCGGCCCAGCCCTTCGTGGGATTCGACCAGGGGATGGTGACCACCACAGGACCCGCGATCAATTGGGCGCGTAGTGATCGGAGCCAACTCCCCCGATCGCGGATGGTCAGAACGACACTCACCTCGCGCGGCTCGAGCAGACCCTTCAGGCGATGAACTTCTTCGTTTGTTCTGATCAGAAACAGGTCTTCGACGGACGCAATGAGCAGCTCCTCCGGCTGCAGAACTTGCTGTCGGATCGAGTTTCGTCCACGTTCGAGGAAGGAAGCCAAAGAGGATTCCGGCATGTAAGCGCGCCACCAAACATCGAGATCAGTCCGAACGACGCAGTTGGCGAGATCGAATGCTCTCGTTGGCAGTGCGAACTGATCATCCGGACCATCGTAGGTAAGAACACGGATCCCATTCTCGAGCAGCCTGTCATGTTGCTCGAACAGCAGGTTCTGAAACGACGATGTCCCGGTCTTTGGGAGACCGATGTGAACGATTGCCCGCATGTACGCTCCCAACGTGCGGTGGAAAGATAACTCTTCTGATCCCTTCAGATCGACCAGCCGGCGGATTCTTCACTTCGCCTGGATGATCTGATAGGCGAACTCAGCAATCCGCGTCCTCACTGATGCAAATTTCAGTCAGCCGATGTCGACACCGAAGTTGAATCAGCGTAGATCGCCGAGCGCTGATGTGGCTTTGCTAATCGGACAAGCCGAGAGATTCCCGTTACGGACAAGGAATTTTCGAATCGCGTTCAAGAAGATCGAAACATGGGCTCGTTCGACTCGACCCCTCAGGCGATTTTCGGGCTGTGCTTGCGCGCGTCCCAAAGGATCCGCAATCGGGTCGTTGGTCTGAATCCTCAGGAGAGAGGTAAACCAGTGCCCGGGGCGGGGTTCGAACCCGCACTCCCCGCGAGGGGAAGGGGGGTTTAAGCCCCCCGCGTCTGCCAATTCCGCCACCCGGGCTCGAATCCACACGGTACCGACCACTGCAGCCGACCGGATTCGCCGGTCCGGTGATGAGGATGCGAGATGTTCCAAGCGGTCCCGACGGACCGGGATACAACGAAGACGAGTTGGATCTCGTCAAGCGCATCGAACTGCCGGCAAACGCAGACGACGGCTGAATCATGGCTACTTCCGTTCGACCCGCCATCTCTGCGGCGGCAGGTTGTCGTCGACCGCCACGAATTGATCGTCGGCGTCAGCGCCTACCAAGCCGAACAGGAACTCGGGTCCGTCAATCCACCTTGACTTGATTGACGGCAATTCGGTCGGGGTGTCTGGGGCTCCTACTTCCATCGACGAAGGAAGGGTCCAGAATCTAGCGACATTGTTCCAACTGCTCAGGTGACCGGTGCTCCATGTGGAGTGCTGGGTTCCGCTTGAATGTGTCGGAGACGCCCGGCAATCGCCTTGTGAAGGTTTTTACGAAGTCGATGGAAGTTCATTGGGAATCAGGAAACGGGGAAAGTAGTCGAGCTCCGGTCGGGATTGTTCCGAGGCGAAGTTGGCCGTACAAGATGCGTCGGCCGAAATGTTCGACAGCGTGGCAGGGTTGGCCGCCATGGAGTCCAGCGTCCCTCCGCCGGTGCAGCTCCAAGAGTCGAATGAGTACCCATCGTCGGCCACCGCGGTCAGTGTGGTCGAGCCACCCGAGTCCACTGTTGTGTCCGCTGCACTCGCCGAGCCGTTTCCTCCAGACTGGACCGTGACCGAGAAACTGGAGACCTCCGGCTCGACAAAGTAGAAGTCGAAGTGCTGACCCGTGTCCAAGCTGCCATTGAAGTAGGAGACGAACAAGCCGTCGTCGTTCTGATAGCCGAGGCTGGCATCTCCCTTCGACACAAACGTGACGTCGCCAACAAGGCTCGAAACTCCATTCGAGGGGTGGGACGAAAACTTCACAGGCGGGGTGCTGACATACAGTGAGTCGCACCCCCCAGCTCCACCGATCGGATTCAAAGAGGTCAGCACGACAGTGTCACCCGGGTTCAGATCAATTCTGTAATTCTCCATCAACGGATGGTAAGGGAGGGAGCAGTCGAGCGTCACCGTGACGGTCGTACCCACCTTGGACACCGAGACACCAGCGAAAGCCGCCGAGACCGGGCTTGGAGACGGAATCAACGTCGAGGCGACGACCAGTGATGTGGTTAAAAGAGCTATTTTTCGCATACCAAACATTACTTACTAATGGTAAAGAAAGCCGGATCGGTCGTCAAAATTGGATTTCAGTCTCCACCCTTGCCATCGCTCGCTGGGAGGTGATTGCCCAACGGCTCACCCGGTCACAATGCGCCAGGCTCCTGCTCAACCGACTGGCTCGACGCTTGGTCAGAAATCGGGAGAATTCTGCACTGACCGTGCCGGGGTGGGTCTCGAATCCACACGGTACCGACCTCTGCAGCTGACCGGATTGACGTTCCGATCACTTCGTCACCATCGTCGTCTCGGCGCCGACTGTTACCGTCATCCCATGTC
>JBDLRO010000300.1:0-6783 GCA_039800025.1 Actinomycetota bacterium
GATCCGTCTTTCGCTGCAATCGGGGGATTCGACCGCCCCATTCTTCATGGTCTGTGCACGTATGGATTCACGGGTCGGGCCCTGCTGAAGGCGCTGTGCAATGACGACGTGACTCGCTTCGCGCACATCGAAGGCCGCTTCTCGTCACCGGTGATGCCAGGTGACGCGTTGACCATTCGTATGTGGACGGTCGAGCCCGGTCGCACGCTGTTCACCACCTCGGTCGGGGATCGTGCGGTGATCGATCAGGGGCTCGTGCAGCACTCCTGATCCCATCGATCGAGAATCAGAACAGCCGCAACTCTTCTGGTCGGCGACCTCGCAATTCGTCGTAGTCGACTTGGGAGCACGTGATGCCTCGCTGTTCGGCGACGACCCTTGCCTGTGGTTTGACCGACTGCGCCACCAGAATCCCGCGTAGTCCCGTGAGAAGAGGATCCTGTTTCAAGACGTCGAGGTATCGAGTCAGTTGCTCGACTCCGTCGATCTCTCCTTTGCGCTTCACTTCGATTGCGACATAGCGACCCTGATCATCGATGCACATCAGGTCGACGGGTCCGATCGCTGTTGGCCACTCTCTTCGGACGAGGGTCAACCCCGATTCGATCGCGTCGGGCACGGCAGCGAGAAGTTCTTGGAGGTGTGCTTCGACTCCGTCCTTGAGGAGCCCAGGATCTTGTCCGAATTCGTGGGAGGAGTCGGAGTGGATCTCGTGCAGGGAAATCCGCAACTGCTCACCCCTCGGATTCGAGACCACCCAGTGTTCGTCGGATTCGACGATCGTGTTGGGAGCGTTCATCCAGTTGAGGGGCTTGTATGCGCCACCGTCACTGTGGATCGCAACGCAGCCGTCGGCCTTGACCATGATCAGGCGAACGGCTTCCGGCAGTGTTGCTTCGAGACGTCCGACGTATTCCACACTGCATCGAGCGACGATCAGACGCATAGCCCTCTCACCGTAGTGGACGAACCTCAGCGACCGACATGTTCGCGCATCCGCTTCTGAATCAAGTCGCGGCGAGCCTGAAGATCCTTGTACGTGATTCGTTCGACGTCCGAGTCGAGTCCGAGAGTCGCTTTGACGCCGGACATGTCGAACTCGACCGACGCTGGATCGACGCCGAGTTCCCGTCCCAGCCGCTCACCGTGTTTGTTGGCGAAGAGCAGGGAAATCGAGGCAACCTCTCCCAGAATGTCGAGGTCGGGCGCAAGTCGGGCGATCGCTCCATCGAGGAACACCATGTTCTTCACGTAGAGCATGAGTTCCTTGGGAAGTCGAGCTCCGTATCCGAGAAGAGCCTTGATCACCCGCTGCACCTCGGCAACCATCTGCTCTCCCGTGAGGGTGGTCGGATCGATCGTGGGTTGGTCGAGTCGGAGGTCGCTGATGACGGCTCGAAGGTCGGTGTCGCGGGGAAGGGCTCCGAGGTCGCGCAATGCTGCCATCTGGCCGAGGATGTCGTTGGTCGTCGCGCTCAGCATCAGTCGGAGAAAAGCGAGGCGACGGTCGTCGGACAGCCGGGCGACGATGCCGAAGTCGAGGAGTGCCGTTCTTCCGTCCTCGAGAACGAAGAGATTTCCGCCGTGCAGGTCCCCATGGAAAATCCCGTGGATCATCGCCCCCTCCATGAAGCCGATCATTCCGGTTCGGATGACACTCTCGGTGTCGATACCCGCAGTTCTCATGCCGACGACATCGTCGAAATTGAATCCTCGGATGCGTTCCATGACGAGGACTCGCTTCGTGACGAGTCGAGGATGCGGTCGCGGCACGATGTACATCTCTTGTCCGAGATCGAGGAGCATGGTCGCGACGTCGATCATGTTCGACGCCTCGATGCGAAAGTCGAGTTCCTCGACGATGGTCTCTGCGAAGAGTTCCACGAGCGCAGGCGGATTCGCAAGGGCTGCGATCGGAATTCTGCCGACCATATGGGGAGCGATCCAGGCCATCGCCTGCAGATCGCGTCGGACGAGGGAGGCGACTTGTGGGCGCTGAACCTTCACCACGACTTCTTCGCCGGTTCGCAGAACGGCTGCGTGGACTTGGGCGATCGATGCCGCCGCAAGAGGAGTCTCGTCGAAAGAAGCAAACACATCTTCCAAGCGCGCTCCGAGGTCGCGTTCGACGGTGGTCCGTACGGTCTCGAATGGCTCGGCGGGAACCTGATCCCGGCACAACTTGAATTGTTCGACGAGCTCTGCCGGGAAGAGGCCTTCACCTGATGAGATGATCTGGCCCAGTTTGATGTAAGTCGGACCGAGTTCTTCCACCGCTCGCCGCAGCCTGAGGGACACATCTTCCCGACTGGCTTCGGGAGTGGCGAACCGATTGCGCTTCTTGTTCAGAAACCATGGCGCCAATGCTCCGCCAATTTTCCACACGACCGATCCGACTCGTCGCCCTGGTGGCAGACGTCGGGCTCGAGTGAGGACGGGAACCTCGCGACGAGCCATTTCTCGAAGGTCCTCGGCGAGGTCCAACCATTCAAGTTGCGTCCGGTCGAGGTTCCATGGTCCCGATTGACCGAACGCTCCCCACTGGGTATCGAGATGTTCGGAAGTAGTCACGACCATGAGTCTGCCGTCCGACCACGTCGATCGACGGTGTTGCGTTGCTAATGTCGCCACACGTCACACGTACGTGAATGACAGATGCAATTGGGGGGAACATGTCAGAGAGTCACGGCCTACCCGATCGTTGGATCATCGATTGGACACCGAGTGAGCGATATCCGGTGTACACGAGAGCGAATGCCGGAGAAGTGTTGCCAGATCCGTGCAGTCCGTTGTGCTGGACCGTTGCATGGGAGCCGGGGATTTTGATGGGTTGGCGAGACAGCCAGGTGAATGCCGGAACGGTCGACGAGGACGAAATCGACAAACGGCAGCCGGAAGTGGTCGGTCTCTTCGGGGGATACATGTACATCAATGGGACGATGGCGCGGTTGTTCGGCCATCGTGGTCCGGGGTTGTCGACCGACATGGTCGACGCGACCTACTTCGGGACCCACCCCGATGTGCCCGAGCACAAGATCGAGCCGTGGCACGACAGTGAGACGAACAGCGCAAAATTGGGCGAGTGGATGGGCAAGGTGATGAGTGCACAGTCGTTGCCCCATCTGCTCGACGATCAGCGTGAAGCGAACGACATACGCTCGCACAGGCCCGATCTCTCGGCCATGGACGAAGTCGCTCTGGTCGAGCGAATGACATCGTTCACCCCCGTCCTGCGGAGACTCTTCGAGCACCATCTCGACGCAACAGCTGGCACGTCGATCGGGCCCGCAGTCCTCGGAATCTTCGCCATGGCGATGGGGGATCCGTCTCTCGCTCTGACGTTGATCACGAGTATCGGCGATGTCGATTCGGCGGCTCCGAGTCGTGCGCTGTGGGACCTGTCCCGACTGGACCCCGAATCGGCTGAGTTCTCGGACGGCTTTGCTGCGTTCATCGGGGAGTTCGGCAGTCGAGGACCAAATGAGTGGGATATTCGCTCGGACACGTGGGAGACCAAGCCGGAACTCGCGCGAGCGCTGATCGACGCAATGCGCGCCGCACCCGACTCGGAGAGCCCGATGAATCGTCATGCGCGAAACGCGCACGTGCGGGTGGAGGCGGAGAATCGGGTGCGGGCAGCTCTAGCCGTTGATCCGGATTCACTCGGCCAGTTCGAGATGGCTCTGCGGTCTTCTCACGTGTATCTCGCAGGGCGAGAGCGAGCCAAGACCAACATCATCAAGGTGGTGCATGAGATTCGGATGGCAGCTGTGGCTCTCGCTGAGCGCACCGGCTTCGCGACGTCGCAGGTGTGCATGCTGCTCGCGGACGAACTGCCGGCTTTCATCGAACAACCAAGCGAGTTCCGCGCGCGTCTCGCACAGCGCGAGCGTCAATATGCGCAGCTGTTCGAACTCGAACCGCCATTCATCGTGAATGGAATCGTGCCTCCCCTGACCGAATGGTCGCTGAGAGGCGGCAGTGCAGCGCCGCCAGCCGCAGTGGGAGAAGTTCTGTCAGGAATGTCAGGCGCGCCCGGTTCGTACACGGGTACGGCGCGTGTCATTCTCGACCCGGCGGATCCGTTCGCGCTCGAGCCCGGAGACGTGTTGATCGCTCCTTTCACCGATCCTGCATGGACGCCGCTATTCGTCCCTGCGGGGGCGGTCATCGTCGACGTTGGGGCAGTCGTGAGTCATGCGATCATCGTCAGCAGGGAACTCGGCATCCCGTGTGTCGTGAGCGTCACCGATGCAACGGTTCGAATTCCGAATGGTGCAACGGTGACCGTCGACGGCGCTGGCGGAACGGTGACCATCGTCGATCTCCCGACGTGATCGTTCGTCGAACAGAGCTCGAACGTCCGAGTGCTCTCACGCGTGGGCGTGGAGCGTATTGCACAGATGCTCCTCGCCGGGTTGAACCTGACCGGCTCCGACTCCCTCGAGTGCGGCAAAGGGACCGCACACTTGTGGTTCGAGCCAGACGTGCAACATCGGATTCGGACGCAACTTCATGCCGAACCTGCAATCGCCCTCCGATGTGGTGACTCCGACCACCCGGGTCGAACCGTGCTCGATGGGATCGCGGTCGAAGCACAGATTGTCGTGGATGTGCCACTGGGTGAGTGCGCCACCGACATTGGGAATGGTATTCAACGAGTATTCGTCGCCCAGCATGTACATGGCCGACACCAAGCGACGAGACCCGTCTGGCTCGACGGCGAAGACGAGACTCTCTGGATAGTTGGGATCGAGTTCGAACTCATCATTGATGTACGTCCAGTTGATGTAGTGCTCGACTCCGGTCGCCTCGTCTCGAATGCTGGTGTAGCCGAGTTCTGTTGCGATGTCGGGCGTCGCGAACCGAGGAAGAATTTCGCGTGTCTCGTAGATCAGCGCTTCAGCTCGCCGTTGTTCCTCGGCTGTGACACCTGGAAAGCCGGAGAGATCGATGAGCGATGCCCCTGAATCCTCGAAGTTGGCAGCATCGATGGTCGGCGTTGCGGCGTGATCGCCATGCGAATGATCGTGGGAGACGCCGGTCCATAGGGCGACAATGGTGAAGGCGCAAAACAGGCCAGCTGGTGGGGCGATACGGATCGCAGGAAGAATGTCGAGACCGACCACCACAATGGCGAGGGCGAGACCTGTTGCCACGAACCCGAGACCGGCGGCGATCGAGTCGGCCCATTGGGGACTTTCTCGAATTTCGAGACCGTCGATCCACGAGATTCCCGTGACTCGAGTGACGACCCACGCACCGGCGGAGGCTCCGTTGATGACGATGCCGGCGGAAAGAACCAATTTGCTCGGCTGGAGCAATGCAAAGAGTCCCCATGCGATCTGGGACAGCGCAACGAAGATGAACATGCGCGCCAACTGAGGATGCTCTGCATGGAGTCCGATTGCGCCGCCATGGACGACGCCGGCTCCGATCGATGCGAGTGCGGCAATCGCTACCGCTTGAAATCGACGCTTCATCAGGCGAGCGTACCGCAGATCACTCGCTCAGCGCTTGGAGGGCGAGCTCTGCCAACTCGGGTCGACAGACCAATATGTCGGGGAGCCACAAGGATGCGTCGTTGTATACGAGGGGAGAGCCATCGATGCGACTGACGTGCAGGCCGGCCGCCCGGGCGACGGCGGCTGGTGCTGCCGAGTCCCATTGGTACATGCCGCCATCGTGGACGTAGATGTCTGCCTCGCCCATGACGACAGCCATGGTCTTTGCGCCTGCCGAACCGAGTCGTCCGACATCACAGCCGAGAGCATGGGCGACGATCACCGCGCAGTACGGATTTCGGGTGCGGGAGGTGACGAGTAGCGGTCGTGTTCGTGACGACTCGGGCACGACGGGGGCGGGATCTGCATCGAATGTCATTCCCAGAGCGGGGAGGGCGACCGAACCGGCGACGAGGTCCCCTCGCTCCCACAACGCGATGTGGATCGCCCAGTCGTGACGCGGTGGCTCGGCGAATTCGTTGGTCCCATCGATCGGGTCGATGATCCACACTCTTTCAGCGCTGAGTCGGCTGCGATCATCGGCAGCCTCCTCGGACAGGATGACGTCGTCGGGTCGATTCGACCTCAATGCCTCGACGATGAAGCGATGGGCGGCCCAGTCTCCTTCGTCCTTGAGATCCCAATACGACACGGTGTTGCGCACCATGTCGTTTCGGAGGCTCACGAGCATTGCACCGGCTTCGCTCGCAATGCGACTCGCCAAGCGCTGATCGGATTCGGTCACAGGCCTTGGCCCAGCTGCACACTGGCGCGCACGAGATCTCGGATCTCCTTCTCATCCGCGCCCGAGGCGACGAGCCGACTGACGATGCGCTCGACCTCCTCGGCTCGGGCATCGGAGAATTCGGGCATCCTGACGTTCGATCCGACCAGCGACGCGATCATCAAGACGACGGCTGCTGTGACTGCCACGAGACCGACGGTGATCACCCATCCGGCATTGTTGCCGGCGATCGATGAAATGATCAGTCCGGCGATCGACGCGACGAAGGTCGCGGCGCAGACGATGCGAATGACTCGCAAGGACGCGGGGATGTTCCTCATGCGAATGCGATCACGACCGAGACAAAGGCTTGTACTTGATGCGGTGAGGCTGGTCGGCTGCCGAGCCCATCTCCTTCTTCTTCCACGACTCGTATTCGCTGAAGTTGCCCTCGAACCATCTCACCTGGCTGTCGCCTTCGAAGGCGAGGACGTGGGTTGCGATGCGATCGAGGAACCATCTGTCGTGGCTGATGACGACTGCGCAGCCGGGAAA
>JBDLRO010000301.1:0-7253 GCA_039800025.1 Actinomycetota bacterium
GGCCGACCCAGACAACGTCTTCATCGGATTCACGAACGCAGCGCTCACCTTCCCGTCGCCCGTACCGTTCATGTCGGCCGAAGGGGCGTTCTTGACGGACGGATCCTGGGCACGGTTCAACGCCTACCCAGACGACGTCACCTTCAACGGCATCGGCATGACGAACACGTCGCTCACCATGTGGAAGGGATCTCGATCGGACGAGTTCTCCGCCGATCTCGAGATGCCCGATCTGTCGTCACAGAACAACGGCTTCGGCGTGGAGTTCTGTGGCACGTTCACCGTCCCCATCCCCGATGTCACCACGCTGGAGACCGGGGGATGCACGGAGTGGACCCCTGATGGCATCGTCATCGCGCAGATCAACACGGACGGCGATGTCGACTCTCAGCCCTCGAACGGCGTCGATCTCACCAGCACCACGATCGACGGCTTCGCATGGACCGATCTGTCAGCGGCCGTCTTGGGCTTCCAACCCGAAGTGGTGATGAACGGCGTCGAGCTGGCTCTCGAACAAGATCTCAACCAACTCACTGCGACGATGGTGGTGCCCGGCGCGCTGATGAAAGCCACCGGTGGGCCGAGCGTCGAAACCGCGCTCACGGCCACGGGTTGGTACTCCGACGGTGACTTCTCGCTCGATGCGACCATCCCGGTCAACATGCGCTCGGGCGGGTTCACCCTCGAGTCGGTGAGCGTGCACATCGGCAAGGAGAGTCGCACATTCTCGCTCGGGCTCGGCGCCGATGCCACGGTCTCGATGGGTGGCAACCACTTCCCCGTCACGGCCTATGTGGGCGTCGCCGCCGGAGGAGGCAACAGCGAGATCGTCGTGCGCGTCTCGGCCAAGGGCGCCGTCAGTGCCGATTCGTCCGGTGGCTTCGACCAGCCGTCATTCCTTCCCACCGGCAACTTCGAGCCTGAGGATTCCGACGTCGTCGACGGAACCTTCGACGCCAAGCAGTCACGTTCGCAGGTTCCCGACGGTGGTTTCGAGAATGCATCCGACGGCGGCAATCTCCTCAGTAACTCGCAGTTCGAGAACGGCATCTCCGCCAACATGGTGACGAACGGCGACTTCGAGGACGGCACCACCACGAACCTGCTCGGCAATGCCGATCTCGAGGCCACCGATGTGGTGCCCAACGGTGACTTCGAGAGGGGAGACCTCGGATATTGGGGTCTCTTCGCTCCGTATTCGGGCACGATCGTGACCGACTCGTCGCCGTCGAACCCCGGCAGCAAGGCCGTGTCGGTGAAGAACAACAGCTCGAACGACAGCTACGCGTCGGGTCTGTACCAGGTGATCAGCTACGTCCCCATCGACAACGGCAAGTACGAGGTGTCGGTGTGGGCGAAATCGACCAACGGTGCTCAGTTCCGCGTCTACGTGTCGCTGCAGGGTCAGGGACCCGGATGTCCCGCGCCCCCGAACAATGCCGACTCGAGCCAGGCGTTCACCACCACGACCAGTTGGAAGCAGTTCACGTTCCCGGTCACGGGTACCGGCTGCCACGCCCATTGGCAGATCTTCCTCAATCCCATCGGCATCGGCAACACCGTCACGTTCGACGACATGCAGCTCACGACGATCAGCCTTCCAGGGAACGCGGCCACGGTGAACGTACCGAACCAGCCGATACCGCAGGTCGTGCAGACGTTCGAGGCCGATGCCGGCGTCAGCACCAACGGCGGTAGCTACTTCTACGACAACGCTGTCGGCAACCCCGGTCGTTCGTTGGCGTCCACCGGCTCGAACGGAACGTTCAACTTCGGTACGAACAGCTGGGGAACCGTCCCTGGCAACTTCGACATGTCCTACGACGTGTTCTTCCCGAACTCCGGCGCACGCGATCTGTCGCATTTCGGATTCTGGCTCTCGGGATCAGCGGGCAGCCAGTCGGGATTCGCGTTCCGTATGCAGAGTGCCACGGGCAACAATGCCGACAGCGGATTCTGGACGGCGAGCAACGGGAGCACCGGCAGCCGTCTGAGCCAACCAAGCTTTGGCAGGGTGGACCGCAACACGTGGTACACCGTCCGTCTCTACACCACCACCAGCGGCACCACGTCCTACGCGAATGCCGAGGTGCGCAAGAGCAGTGACGGGTCCGTGGTGTGGACCGCCTACAACGTCGTCCTGCCCACCGGCAACCGCTCCGGGGTGTTCGGCGAGGTGAAGGGCGGTGGTGCCAGCGAAGGTCACCGCTACGACAACATCCGCATCACCTCGGGCGTCTACGGCTTGCCTGGTGTCTTCCGAGGCAGTGCCGCCCGCAGCGGCGCCCAGTTCGTCTCCACCGTTCCCGGCACCGGCAACTGGGAACTGAGCTCCTCCACCCAGGAGACCCCCGACGTGGGTGCGGTGTACACCTACAGCGCCTGGGTGCGATCCGGCGGCAGCAACTTCACCGCACAGATCGGTCTCGACACCGTCGGTGGCGTCTACGAGAGCAACACCGCCACCATCAACGTCACCAGTGCATGGCAACGCTTCAGCGTCTCGCTGCTCGTGTCCCATGGTGGTCATACCGACCTACGACCGTTCCTGCGGAACCTCGGTCTCAACGGCAACACCGAGGTGAAGATCGACGACCAACTGCTGCAGAAAGTGAACCGTTGGAACACCGCACCCTACGGTGGGTGTTCCACCACGAATCGAGCGATGTGGGTGGACCAGGACACCAGCTCCGCCCGCAGCAGGAGCGGTGGCATCAGCCTCGTCGACTACGCCGGCTGCGGGCAGATGTTCTACCAGGACCTCACGCAACCCCTTCAGCAGAACGGTACCTACACGCTCAGCGGCTGGTTCCGGAGCACCTCGCCGGTCACGGTCCAGATCAATCTCGAAGCCTTCGGAGGAACATACCAAGCGGGCACGCGCGCGGTGTTCACCACCAGCAGCACATGGACGCAGTACACGTTCCCGATGCGGTTGAACAACTCCAACAACACCACCATGAGAGTGCGCCTCGACATCCGGGAGGGATCCGCCGGGCGAGTCCTTCAGGTCGACGACATCACTCTCGTTCCCACCAATGTCACGGTGCCACAAGTACCTGAAGACCAGTGGGGCACATCGGTGATGCCGTTCGACACCATGCCCACGACCAGCGCGATCTCCGGAAACGTCTCGATCGTCAGCGACTTCGGCAATCCCGGCAACTCCTTGCGCAGCGACGGCAGGGGCCCCTTCTGGTACTTCGGCGGCCCCAGCTTCGGCTCTGTCAGCGGCGACTTCGACGTGTCCACCGACCTGTACTTCACCGACAGCACCGCACGCGACATCGCGAACCTCGGCTTCTGGATCACCAATCCGGGCTCGGCGCCCACGGGCTACATGTTCCGCGCCCAGACCATCAATGGCGAAAGTGGTTTCTACTCCGTCAACAACGGTTCCTGGACGCGACTGAGCGGCAACGCCGACGGGCCGCTGGACGCCAACACGTGGTACCGAGTGCGCCTCACCGCCGTGGGATCGAGCGTCACGGGCATCGTCACCCGTCTGCGCGACAACGCAGTCGTGAGCAGCCGCACGCTCACCATGCCCCCGGGGAACCGCAGTGGTGTGTTCGGCCAGGTGGGCGACGGTGCGGGCTCCAGCACCGGTCACCGGTGGGACAACTTCACCATCTATCAGGGTGACACCGCAGCGGTGTGGAACGACCAGCCGAACGCCTACTCAGGCAGTGGCTACATGCAGTTGGACGGCTCGGCCGGTACGGGCAGGGCGGCGCGTACCGTGGCCGTCAACGCGGTGTCCGGTCAGACCTACACGGCCAGCGCCTGGGTACGGGCAGCGTCGGGGTCGGCGACGGGCCGCATCACCCTGGCCGCCGGCTCGCTCAACGCGAGCACGTCGTTCACGGCGACCGGCAGCTGGCAGCAGGTTTCGGTCGACCTGCCGTTGACCGCCAGCAGCTCGACACTCACGATGACGATGCAGGACGACGCCGGTGGCGGCAAGCTCAACGTCGACGATGTCAACCTGTCTCTCCAGGGACTCACCCAGACCCTCCCCTGGAGCACGTTCTCGAGCAACAACTCGTTCGTGTCCACCGGTGTCTGGAGCGATCCGGCCCAGGCGCGTACGGGTGACAACTACCTCGCCGCACAGGTGTCGAACTTCGGCGATGTGGTGTATCTCGACATGCCGTCGTCATCCACCATCACGCCCGGCTCGGTGTGGGTCGCGTCGGCATGGGTGCGCACCACCTCCGGCACGATGACCGGGAGCATGGGCTTGTGGGGACTCGGCGGCACGAACGAGTCCCAGTTCGCGCCGTACGGCTTCACGGCCACCACCACATGGCAGCAGTTCTTCACGACGCTGACGGTCGTCAACGCCAATCACACCCACTTCCGTGTGGAGTTCGACATTGCCACCACCGGCAAGCAACTGCTGATCGACGACGTGGAACTGGTGCCGATGGAGACCTGGACGCTCAACCAGCCATCGGGCGTGAACGTGCACCAGCTGCAGGTGAACGATCCGAGCAACGCGGCATCGGGTCCCGGCCATCTCCGGGTGATCAGCACCGGCGCCAACGGAGGTGTCGGTGCTACGTCGAACACGACGGTCACACAGGGCAGTACCTACGTGATGGAGGGGTACGTCCGGTCGCTCACCGGCTCGAACGTCAACGGCTCGTTCACGCTGACGGCGTCGGGCAGCGGTGCGACCAACAGCACGTCCGCGTCGTTCACCGCGACGAACGAGTGGCAGTACGTCGTGGTCAACCTGACGGCGGCGAACAACAACACCCAACTCCGTGGCGATGTGCTGCTCGGCTCCGCTGGCGACATCGCCGTGGATCAGATCAGCATCTACCCCGACATCATCGCTCAAGCAGATCCCTGGATCGCCGACAGCGGTGTCACCGCCACCGTGAAAGACAAACCAGACCTGGCACACGACGGCAACGGTCTCATGATGATGCAGGCCTCCACATCGGGCACAGGCATCCGGCACGACGTCACGACCAATCCGTCCCAGAACTCGGTCTGGGACGTGACGGCATGGGTTCGTTCGTCGGACGGCACGCCCATCAGCGGGAAGGTGCAGCTCTCTGCCACCGGTGGCTCATCGGCCACGCAGACGGTAGAGCAACCTTTCACCACCGACGGCGCCGGCTGGCAGTTGGTGACCTTCCGCATGACCGTGGCGAACTCCGGTCGCACGATGTTGGGGGCCAAGGTGGTGCTCACCACCACCGGTCGCACCCTCTACGTCGACGACATCATCGTGCAGCAAGCCGGACCGTGGACGGCGGGCGGCTCGGCCACCATTGCGCAGACCGGCGACGCGGACGGTGCCGAATCCGGCAGCGGCTATCTGAAGGTCACCAAGAACTCGATCGACGACGCCTGGACCGAGCGGACCACATCGGGAACGGTGGGGCAGGACACCACGCAGATCGTGCAGGTCTGGGTGCGGTCCGTCAGAGGTGATGCGGTGCGTGGTCGGGTGACTCTCACGGCTCAAGGCGGCTCGGCGCCCGCCAGTACCAGCACCACGAACTTCACCGCGGACGGCACCTGGCAGAAGGTCTCGGCTTCCGTCGTCGTGGCAGGAAGCAGCCAGGCGGCACTCCTCACACGCGTCTATGTCGACACCGAGGGTGCGCCGCTCGCCATCGACACGGTGACGATCGGGCAAGCTCCGCTCGACCAGGATCCCGACGGCGTCACAGAACCGCTCCCCCATCCCGAACGCGGCTACACCTACCTGTGGGACGACGCCTTCGGCATCCCCGGCGCACATCTGTGGGCACTGACGGCCCAGATCCAGGTGACACCGAGTGGAGCCGGTCTGGGTGTCGGGGGAACGCTGTACTTCGACCCGTCGAAGATGCCGTCGATCCTCGTGGGCAACGACTGGTTGAAGGCCGACATGACCCTCAACATCAGTCGAACCGATCCCTGTCTCGCCTTCGGCTTCGACGCCACCGACAGCGACGTCGCCGTCCAGATCGACGGCGGTGTCTTCAGCACGAAGCAGTTCCAGATCAGTTTCGCGCCACGCGGCTGTGAGGTGGGCGACTACGTCGTGCCGCAGGGGGCCTCGATCGGCTTCAACACACAGTTGGGCGACGCCAACTTCTTCTTGAACCTGTCGATCACCAAGGGTGACGAGGGTCCCGAGTTCCACTCCGCCATCGGTCTCAGCAACCTCAGCTTCGGTGGCTTCACCTACAACCAGATGGAACTCAAGATCGACGTCACCACGACGTCGCAGGAGACGAGCTTCATCGGTGATTTCGAACTACCGATGGGCAAGTTCTATGGAGCTTTCGACCTGGAGACGTCGACTGACGGGATCAGGTCCACCGGACAGGTGAACATCACCGACTGGCAGATGGCTGGCGGCACCTTCGACGTGTCGTCGTTCAACTACTACCAGGACATGAACGTCCCCACCGGCGGGTGTGGTTCGTTCAACAGCGAGTCCAGTGGACAGATGTCCCTCGGCAGCAAGAACTACGCGTTCACCGGCATCATCAACATGAGTTGTGGTGAACTGCGAGTGCTGCACTTCGGTTTTCAGTACTGGAAGGGCGGGGTGTCGTTCGCCTACTCGATCGACTACGACTCGACGAGCAAGGTGCTGGCCGGCAATCTGCGGTTCGAGTTCGATCGAAGGGTTTCGTGGAAGTACTTCGGCATCCGTCGTACGCGCCATCCGAAGTTCATGATCAACCTCGCCTTCCGAATGCCGGTCGACAACCCGAGTGCGGCATCACTCACGCTCGCGGGCAGTGTCTCGGTGTCCGGAGGCAGCGGTCGGGTCGACTGCGCGTTCGGTGGTTCCAACTCCGACGACGGGTGCTCGCTGCAGGTGACGATCAACGTCTTCGGTGGCACGAGTTACAGCAGTACGTGGTGACCCGGGTGGCCCCCAGCACACAACGTTGAGTCAACAGCACCAACGCGATCGACGCCCCCGCAGGCTGACAGCGGCCTCCTGGCCGACCAACACCCCCAACCCAGGACGTGTCACCCCTGACGCGCCGCGAAGCTCGTCAGCGCCGTCCAGACGTACTTGCTCGAAGTTGCATTCCTCGGCGAGGGACACTCCATGCAGACCGCAGTTCTGCGTTCGGGCGCGACCGCGGAGCATCACCGTCGCAGCAACATACTCATTGTGTCCGCGCCCAAGAAGGAATGGACCAGGCCGAACCTGATGCTGCCGGGAACACCCCAGGGAGTGGCGGGGGGCCTCACGTCTGCCAACGAAGCCACCGTTGGAAACC
>JBDLRO010000302.1:0-5296 GCA_039800025.1 Actinomycetota bacterium
ACTATTGCCACACGCGCATCTACCTCGCCGACGGCAAGGTGGAAGACGTGGCCATTCACGGCGGGTTCGTGGAAGTGAGCAACAACAAGGTGAGCTTGCTGACCGACCTGGCCGAGTTGGGCGCCGAGATCGATCGGGCCCGGGCCATGCGCGCGAAGGAAGCTGCCGAGGAGCGCATGCGCGGCGAGCACGACGCCGAGGTGGAGGCTGCACTCAGTCGTGCGCACGCTCGCTTGGCCGCGTCGGGTGGCCTCGCTGGCACCGCCGCTAGCGCGCACTAATTCCTGACCGCCCCCTCGGGCGTCACAACCCCACGTCTCGGGGGTCTGCTTCTCGTACCCGTCTTCACATACCTCAGATTGTGTCGTTTATACACATTCTGTGTACAGTGTACACAACCAGAGGTGACGGAGGCGGATGTGGGGTTCTTTCGTAATGGTGTTCGTGGTGGCCTGGCTCTGGTTATCGGCGCGGCGTCCTTCACTGTGTTCGGATTGACCAATCAGTCAATCGCGAGTGGGGTGACGGGTCAGACGGCCTCGTTCGCGTGGGGTGCGGAGGCGGCGATCACCCTCGGTTCGAATCCCGTCGAGATCGCCGCAGGAGAAAACGGCAGTCTCTGGGTGGTCGACTCCACTGACGCGACACTCACCGAAATCGCCGATGTCGCCGGGGTTTCGACACCGCAAACTCCCATTCCTCTCGAAACTGGATCGAGCCCTACCGGCGTCACCGTCGACCACGACGGAAATGTTTGGGTCGGCCTCAACAACCCTCAACGAGTGCAGCAGTTCGAAAACGTCGTCGGAACGTGGATGCCACAGCCGCCGATCGCGGTTGATCAAGCGGGCGGCACGATGAGACTCGTCACCGCGCCCGACGGAAGTATCTGGGCGGTCTTTCGCGACACGGCCAAACTGCAGCGCATCGCGAACACCGGTGGCACTTGGAGCGCCGAACCTGTACTGAGCAGCGACCGCGGCATAGATGAACTGGTTTTCGACACGAACGGTGTTGGTTGGTTGTTGTACCCGGAAGGCGCCATTACGAAGCTCAGCGAGACCGGTGGAGTGTGGAGCCTCGGCGAAACTCTTGGAACGAATAACCGAACGAACTGGGGTGCACAAGGTCCAAATGGTTCGTTGTACGTCTCTGATGGTGGATGTGCCTTCTATCAGTTCGATCCGGAGACACGGTCGAATACACGAACTAGTTGGACTGATTGCGCAGCGGTCCAGTCGGTCGCTACCAGCTCTGACTCGAGTATCTGGTTGGCGTCAACGAACGGAAATGTTGATCGCTGGTCGAGCACGAACCTCAGTTACATCGAGCGATACGTCGTTGGTGGACAACCACGAGACCTCACCCGAACAACTGATGGTTCCATGTGGTTCGTCAACCCGAGCACGCACAAGGTGCAGCGGATCGCCTACCGCGCTCCGATTGCATCGACCATCACGAGCACATCATCGTTGACCTCAGCAGTGGGGGACTCGGTCAACTTCACCGTGACCACGAGTGGTGGATTCCCGACTCCGGCGATCAGAACAACCGATCCGCTGCCCTATGGAGTGAGGCTCACCAGCAATGCCGACGGCACCGGAACACTCGTCGGCTCGCCACGGCCAGGCACTGAAGGCGTGTACTCGATCGCGATCGAGGCAGTCAATGGCGACCTCGTCACGACTCAGAACTTCACGCTCACAGTTTCAGGAACACCGCCAGAAGATCTGACAGTCTTCTCTCCCGGTGCGAGCGGAGGTTGGAACACGTGCGAAGTGAACTCGATGACGGCCACTGCGAATGCCAACTTCTGGGTGTCGTCACCAAGTGAGGGAAAAATCTTTCATTACTCGACGAACCCCTTCACACTTGTCGAGACCCTGACTGTTGGGGGACGACCGAGTCAGTTGACGACCGCAACTGATGGAACGGTGTGGTTCATCGACGAGACCAACAACAACGTCCGATCGATTTCGTATGCCGATTCGACGTGGACCGTGGATTCTGCCGTGACAGTCGGTTCTTCGCCAAGGTTCCTCACGGCCGGAGCCAACGGAAGTGTGTGGGTGGCCGACTCAGTGGATGCGACGGTCAAGCGGATCATCAACGTTGGCGGTGTGCGATCGGTTGCAGATACCGTCAGTATTCCCGGGTCCACATTGGCGGGTCTCACCAAGGGACTCGACGGAACGATTTGGGCAGCGGATCGTTCTCAAGGCAGGTTGCACCGTATTCGATACGACGACTTCCTCAATGATTGGTATGTCGCAGGATCGGTGACAGTGTCTTTGTCCGATCGCGAAATGATCCTTGCGACGGGACCGGATGGAGATATTTGGGTCGCGTTCCGTGGGACATCGACGGTCCAGAGTGTCAAGAATGTGAACAGCTCGTGGACCGCGCAGACTGCACTCACCGCCTCCTTTGGCACCTACACGATCGCGGCAGGCCCTGGCGGCACGATATGGGTTGGATCCACAGAGGGCAAAGCATCGCAATTGTTCGAGCAAGAAGACACATGGAAGATACTCGAACCGATCTCAGCACAAGGTCGAACTCAAGTTGCAACAGCGACCGACGATGGTGCTTTGTGGTGGTCTGACGCTGGTTGTTCTTTGTTCTCATGGAAGTCGACTGCGGGCGTTGCTCCTGCGATCACAAGTGCTGCAAGCGGGACGATGACCATTGGTTCGTACTCAAGCCTCACGCTCACTGCAACAGGTACGCCGAGAGTGACGTTCTCTGCAGTAGGGGCCCTGCCCTCTGGTTTGTCATTCAACGTGGATCCGAACAACAGTCAGGCCTCTTTTAGTGGCCAGTTGAGCGACTCGGTGACGCCGGGTGACTACACGATCAAGCTCATCGCCGATAACGGTGCGTATCGCCCCGCTGTGCAGACGTTCACGTTGACCGTCTCTGCGGCGCCGCCCTCATCGTCTGAGGCGCCGCCTTCATCGTCTGAGGCGCCGCCTTCATCGTCTGAGGCGCCGCCTTCATCGTCTGAGGCGCCCACATTGATCGAAGTACCGACTTCACCGACTGTTCCGCTTCCATCAACGCCCACGACGGTTTCGACACCAAGTTCGTCCGTTGCGCCTCCCGGGGAGTCCGAGGTCGAGGCCTTGCCGTTTGCGGGCACTCCTCTCGTGGCCGACAATTCGATTTCGGCTGGCGCCGAAGTGAGTGTCACGTTTGGTGGCTTTGTTCCGGGTGAGTTCGTGCAGTTGATCGTGGCATCGACTCCGCAGGTGATTGGCTCGGGTTATGCCGATGCTCGGGGCATCGTCACGTTGAGTGGAGACATTCCGGCAAGTCTCACGTCCGGCAATCACACACTTGCGGTGTATGCGCCCGCAAGTGGAATAGGGTTCAGGCAGCCGATCACGGTTGCTGGCCTCACTTTGCCAGTGACTGGTGCTTCGAACCGACTGTGGCCAGCCATGATGTTGTTGTGTGCCGGTGTGTCGTTGATCGCTGCAAGTCGTCGCCGACACCTCATCTGACCCCAAAAGACCGCCAGGTATCGAGACGCCGTCATCCTTGGGGGCAGATTCCCCAAGTAATAGGTCCAATACGCGGACGATCGGGGACGTCGCCGTCGACATTTGAGCAACGAGCAGTTCCTCGTTCCTATCAGCGCTGGTGACTGGTGCGTCGCGGAGATTGTTTGGCCGAATTGGCCGGCTTGTATCCAGGAATCGAGTCGCTGGTGGTGAACAACGCCGGTTTCGTAACCAGCGGCACGTTTGTCGATCTGCCCGTGGACCACTTGGTGAACGAAGTCGATCTCAACGTGATCGCATTGACGTGCATCGCCCATGCCGCCCTCGTAATGATGACCGAGCGTCGTCGAGGCTGGCTGCGTCGGGTGGCCTCGCTGGCACCGTCGCCGGCGCGCACTGAGCTATTTCTCGGGCCAGATCCTCTGGATCGCCAGATCGAGTTCTCTGATCAGCGGGTTGCCGGGTAGTCGCTCGGCATACACGGCCCGTAGTGACGAGTAGTACCAATGCGAGTCGTCTCGGGTGGCGTTGAAGCGCGACCAGAGCTCGTCACCGAGACGATCTTGGTCGGAAGCGATCGAACGGGCCTTGTGCACCTTGTCGGCGAGTGAAACTCGAACAACGTCGTCGGGTTCATGGCGGAGTTTCTCGAGGTAGGCCTCCTTGCGGGTGCGCCACGGCGGCTTCGCAGTGCCGCCAGTGCTGACCGTGTCGCTGCAACCGAGCACGATGTCGGCGACTCGATCGCCGAAGCGTCTGCGAATCAGGTCGGCGACTTCTTCGCCGCTCATTCCGTCGGCGTCTTCCACGGCATCATGCAGGAGTGCGGCGATGGCCGGGTCTTCGTCGCCGCCGGTGTCGAGAACGAGACTCGACACCGAGAGAAGATGCGAAATGTAGGGGATCGTCGTTCCTTTGCGCACATGGCCGTAATGGAGTTCGAGCGCCAGGCCGATTGCCGAGTGGTATCGGTCCGTGAGGATCGGTGATGCAGGTGTTGGATTCATGATCGTGTTCTCGACGTTAGACCCATGCCCGTGCGACCTGGGTCGTCCCCACCTGTAACGGTCTGAGGGGAAAGTACTGTGATTGCATGTTCCCCTTTCGAACCGCACTGATCACGGGGGCTTCGGCCGGAATCGGCGAGGCCATGGCCCGCATCTTGGGTGATGCCGGGGTGACATGTGTGGTGGTGGCGCGACGCGACGATCGCTTGCGTGAATTGGCAGCGAAGTATGCGAACTTCGAGGTGCTGGCCGCCGACCTGACCACCGACGAGGGAGTGCGATCGGTGGAGGAGCGGATCGGTGATGCGAGCCGGCCGATCGACCTGGTGGTCAACAACGCCGGATTCGGCTCGTCGGGGTACTTCGACGAGATCGAGGCGGCCCGCCTCGACGATGAGATCGCCTTGAACATTCGCGCGCTCACCCGGTTGTCGCACGCGGCCGTGCGGTCGATGCGCGACCGCAAGCGGGGTTGGATTCTGAACGTGTCGAGTGTGGCTGGCTTTCAGGCCGGCCCGATGTTGAGCGTGTATTCAGCGACCAAGGCTTACGTGACCAACTTTTCCGAAGGCCTGCACGGAGAGGCTAAGCGACACGGTGTGGTGGTGACGGCGTTGTGCCCGGGGTTGACGCGTACCGAGTTCCAGAGTGTGAGCAACACGAGCGACTTCCAGAGCTCGTTCCCGGCGTTCGCCTGGTGCACGCCGGAGATGGTTGCCAAAGTGGGGCTCGAGGATTGTGCGAAGGGGAGAGCGATCAGTGTGCCGGGCGGGATCTACAAGG
>JBDLRO010000303.1:0-3029 GCA_039800025.1 Actinomycetota bacterium
GCCCCACCAGCGCCGCAGCACAAACCATCGTCTCCGAGACGTCGCACAGGAACGAACTTCTCGAGAGTGTCGGCCACTCCGATCATCTGGACGTTTCGCAGATGACACGGCTCTTGGACGATGACTTCTGGGCGTGACGCGAGTTGCACGGAATTCTCCGCAGGCGAGCGCAATCGATCCAGATTGTGATCGATCCACTCATGGATGTCGACGGCTCTCTTGGAGAATTCGATTGCTTCTGGTGAATGGAACAGCTCTCCGTATTCCTTCAACATCGCGCCGCATCCGGCCGCGTTGACGACGATCGGCGCGCTGCCAGGCATGGACTCCATGACGGTTCTTGCCAACTCACGGGCCGACCTCTCGCTTCCGGCGTGCAGATGAAGAGCCCCGCAACATGCCCCTTCCACTTGCGGCGTTGCCACGGTCCGTCCTCCTGCCTCCAAGAGAGCGATGGTCGCCAGGTGAACCGAGCGAAACCAGGAATTCATCACACAGCCCGTGTGCAACCAGACATCCGGCTCGGAGACATGTCGGCGAACTCGCGGTCCTTGACGTATCGAGACGCCCGTGATGCGAAACCGCTCGGGAAGGACACGTCTCAGAACCGGTACAGAGTTCGCAAGTACGCCTCCACGTCCGATCAGGTCGAGAATTCGACGATGCTTCAAGATCGTCAAGAAGATCCGAAGGAGCAACCTGGGTCGACGCCCCGCCATCTCATCGCGGAGATTCGCCGCAGCAAGAATTCCGCCGTATTCCACTCCGCTCGGGCAGGCCGGCTCGCAGCCTCGGCATTGCACACACGTGTCGAGAAATGACCGCACTTCCGACGACAGTCGTCCGGAGCTCTCAGAGCTTCCCCTGATCAGTGCAATCCGCCCTCGTGGAGAGTGCGACTCTTCACCAGTCACCCGAAAAGTCGGACAATGAGGAAGGCACAAGCCGCATCCAACGCACACCGCGAGATCGTCTTCCAACGTCATAGTTGATCCTCCCCGGTCGATGGAACCTTCCCATGCGCATGAGTCACAGTTCGGAATCGATGCCTCACGATGTACCTCATGCGGCGGTCCGTACTCTTCGCAGATGGATTGGTCCCCACACTGCGGAGCCGCCATTCAACCGATCCTGAGGATCGAATGCATCGAGGAGCCTTTGCTCGATCTTCAAGACCGCCGGATTGCGAGTCGGTGTCACCTCGGGTTCCATGTGATGGATGATCCCGGTCGCAATTTCTGCGACGCATCTTCCGAGACTTGCAGCCACGACATCGTCGATGTCACGCGGCGGACAGGTCCATCGATAGGGAAATGGATCGAGATCGGGTGTGTCAGACTCCAGCACCGGACGGGACAGAACGTTCCTCAGATCGCCGACAGTCTCGTCGATGTCTCCTGGATGCCCCTCGAGACAGAGTTGAACTCGATGTCCGTCCCACAGAACCGACGTCGGTCGTTTCACGTGAGCCATGATCGAGGCCACCACGTCTCGAGAGGCGCCTTCGATGGCGAGCCAGCGTGTCGCCAATGCACACGGCCGGGTCCGCAACACCACTTCTGCCAGAAAACCGAGACGGCCGCACGAACCGACGAGCAGTCGGCAGAGATCGAACCCGCTCACATTCTTCACAGTCGGTCCACCCGCCGTGATCGACACACCTCGTGAATCGACGAAGACAGCCTGTAGGAGAACGTCTCGCACCGATCCGCGACCGAGTCGATAGATATCGCCCTCACCCACCGACAGCGCTCCCCCAACCGTCCCCGAGTCACCAGATCTTCTTGGAAGATTGACATATTGCCCGCTCTCGGCCAGCGCAAGAGTCAGATCGTCGATCGAGGTTCCGGCACCGCAACTGACTGTCATCTCGTCAGGAACGAAGGAGCGAATTCCTCTCGGTGCTCGCAGGACTTCCATCCGCGTCGGACACCGAACTCTCGTCCCATGACCAGCCAGCCACATCGGCTCTCCCGGTGAATCCCTCACTCGCTCAGCCAAATCGTGAATGGTCAGATCCATGCGCCTTCTCCGGTCGACAGCGGATCTCCGCAGGACGAAACGCTCGGCAGAACCTTGTCAGGATTCGCAAGTCCAATTGGATCGAATGCTCGACGAACGGCGGCCTGAGCTGCGAGATCCGTTTCGGAGAACATGAGCGGCATCAAGTCCCGCTTCTCGATGCCGATGCCATGCTCTCCGGACAGCACCCCACCGACGCCGATGCTGACCTCGACAATACGCTCTCCGGCTCGATGAACTCTCTCCAACACCCCTGGTTCGCGCTTGTCGAACATCAGAAGTGGATGCAGGTTTCCGTCACCAGCGTGGAACACGTTCAGCACCTGGAGCTGGTTCTCGGCTGCGATCGCGTAGACCTGCTCGAGAACTTCGGTCAGGCGCGATCGCGGGACGACTGTGTCGTGCAGGTAGTAGTTGGGTTGGATCCGAGCGACCGCCCCGAAAGCGTTCTTGCGCGCCTTCCACAGAAGCGCGCGCTCCGCCTCATCGTGCGCGATACGTATTGACAGAGCTCCGTGTTCGAGCGCAATTCGTCGAATCACTTCGGACTGGTATCGGGTCTCGTGTCGACCGCCCGATACCTCCACGAGAAGGGCCGCTGCAGAGTCGACAGGCAGACCGGCATGAACGAAGTCCTCGACAGCTCTCAAACAGAGCTGATCCATCATTTCCATCGCCGCAGGAACGATTCCTGCTGCAATGACTGCACTCACGGTGTCGGCACCAGCCTGTACGGTGCCGAAGTCGAACAGCATCGTCTCGATCGATGCGGGATCGCGCGACAATCGAATGCAGATCTTGGTTGCGATCCCGAACATTCCTTCGCTTCCGATGAAGGCCCCGCGCAGATCGAAGCCGCGGGCTTCCGAACCTTCACCCGTCAACTCGACGATCTCCCCGCTCGACAACACGACTTCGACGCCGATGATGTGATTCGTCGTCACTCCTTCAGCGAGACAGTGCGGCCCACCCGAGTTGTTCGCTACGTTCCCGCCGATAGAGCAACT
>JBDLRO010000304.1:0-3786 GCA_039800025.1 Actinomycetota bacterium
GTGAAGCGACTGGACTCGATCGAGGACTTCGGCAGCGTCGATGTTCTCTGCACGGACAAGACCGGAACGTTGACTGAGGGGTCAGTGAAGGTCGGAGGGACCTTCGACGCGCTCGGACGACACAGTGCCGTCGTTCTGGAACGAGCGTTCTGGAACGCTCATCTGCAGGAAGGTCACACGAATCCGATCGACGAGGCAATCACCGACTTCGTCGGACATGAGATGGGTCTGCCGAAACGACTTGCAGAGATTCCCTTCGACTTCACGCGCAAGGTCGTCTCGGTGATCGTAGAGACGAGTCATGAACGCTTGCTGATCTGCAAGGGAGCCGTCGAACAGGTGCTGTCACGGTGTTCGACGGTGCTTCGCGATGATCGTCAACAGCCGATGGCGACAATTGATGAAGACGCTCGGAGGACCTTCGAGGATTTGTCAGCAAAAGGATTGCGTTTGCTCGCGGTCGCAGAGAAGTCCTTGCCTGTGAACCTCGACACGGCTCAGGCGGCAGAGGACGAATTGACCTTTCTCGGTTTCATTGCATTCGTCGATCCGATCAAAGAGGGAGTCCGCGAGGCAATCGATCAATTGAACGCGACTGGTGTCGTCGTCAAGATCATCACAGGCGACAATCGAGAAATTTCGAAGATGACAGCAAGCAGCGTCGGTCTCGCCACCGACTGCGTTCTCACCGGCTCCGACATCTCCACATTCACCGATTCCGAGCTCGCGTCTCGTGTCGAGGCGACGAGTGTGTTCGTCGAAGTCGACCCTTTGCAGAAGGAACGCATCATTCGCTCGTTGTCCGATCTCGGACACACGGTCGGATTCCTGGGTGATGGTGTCAATGATGTTGCAGCACTACACGCAGCTGACGTTGGAATTTCGGTCGATACCGGAGTCGACGTGGCCAAGGAGACTGCGGATCTGATTCTTCTCGAGAAGAGCTTGACGGTCATCAACGATGGTATTCAGCAGGGACGGCGAGTCTTTGCCAACACACTGAAGTACGTCCATGTCACGACGAGTGCCAACTTCGGGAACATGGTGTCGTTGGCATGTGCAACAGCGTTCTTGCCGTTTCTGCCCATGCTTCCACTCCAAATCCTGTTGTTGAACTTCCTGTCCGACGTTCCCGGGATGACGATCGCGACGGACAACGTGGACCCCGAGCGATTGGCGCAGCCCCAACGGTGGGACATCGCGCAAGTGCGTCGATTCATGATCGTCTTCGGACTTCTGAGCACCTCGGTCGACCTTGCCACCTTTGCGATTCTGCGCGTCGGCTACGAGTCCGATGCTGCCGAATTACGTACGGGCTGGTTCCTGGTGTCCGTCCTCACTGAAATCTTTGCCATGTTGTTCTTGAGAACTGCCCGGTCCGTCCATCGCAGCCACCCGAGTCGCGCTCTCATATGGTCCTCTGCTGCTGTGATGATCGTGACCATTGCTCTCATCGTCACTCCACTCGGTACCCCATTTCGATTGGAAACTCTCAGCGGCACGTTGTTGGCATCTCTCATCGGTTTGGTTGGTGCGTATGCATTGATGACAGAGATTCTGAAGAGCCGAATGTCATCGGTCTTTCGCACGAATCCTCGCTTCGACGCGCGTCAGTGACCAGACCGTTCCCCATTTCGAGAAATTCGACCACCTCATGGAGACGGCCCAGGTCGTGCGGTGTGCGCGGTACATGGATGCGACGAACGAAGAGATTCAGAAGAGTTGGAACTCGCACACGTCCAAAGACGAGACAACGACTCTCGAGCAGTTGCCGATTTCGTTCAGGCGCACACGTTGGGACGCGCTGTCGACGACGACATCCATCCCATGGACGATGGTCCGTGGGCGGACCTCATCGGACGATTCCTGAGGAACGTCCTCGCCGAACCCGACAACTGATCTCTCGAAACCGCGGCGTGGGTGCTCTCTATGTCGTCGCGGAAGTCGTGAGGTGTCGACGACCGGTGACGAATGCGAGTCCGTAGGCAACCAATGCCACGAGCAGAAGATTGCGGTATCCGAGGACCATCGATGTGTACTCGAGAAGGCCGCCGACCATTGCTCCCAGCAGGTTGGCACTGAATGCCGTGAGGGCATCGGATGTGTCACGGAAACGCTGTGCGAACACGAGGTTGGCAATGAAGATCGGCAAGAACGCGAGCACGATTGCGAAGATCAGGCGCGGGATGAACGGCAGTCCGAGGAGCGACGACCTCGGAATGAGCCAGCTCACGAGAATCGATGCTGCGAGGAGTCCGTAGAGGACGACGAGATTGTTCATTCGCACCCGTTTCGAGACAAGGACGGCAAGGAGCACGGCCAGCATGACTCCGCCGAACACCATGGCGTTGACCAACCATGTTGTGCCGAAGAGCAATGCGAACTGCACGACATTCTTCGTTTCGAGCAACAAGAAGGCGACGCCCATGAAGAACAGGTCTGCATATCTGGAAATGCCGCGCATCGGTCCACCGACGACACGGACCGAGACGAACGTTGCAATCAGGATCAGAGCGAGTGCGACGAGGTAGAACGTCGGGATCGACGCCGTCTTCAGGTAGGGGAACGGGCGATCATCGCTGACCGGGTCAGGTGTTCCAGCGGGTCGTGTCCATTGATCCTCGGGTGGACAGTCCACGAGATCGGGGCGAACACCGATCGTCAACACGGTCGTCGAGTCGGTCGGCCGAGTCACGCATGGCGCGTGGCCGAATGCGTCCTCGAGAGTTGCTGCATACCGGTCGACGAGCCAGTTCTCTCGGTACAGGTTGTACATCGAGAACACCCCGTCTTCGGTGAGATGGTCCCGGTAGCTCTCGGCTGCTTCGCGAGTGAAGAGGAAGCTTTCGAGTCGAACAGCTGAGGCACCCTGAACGAGAGTCAACGAATCCGGAAGGGCAAGGACGGTGAGATCCCACTTGCGATCGCTTCGTTCGAGGAAGGCTCGCCCGTCGTCGATGTGCAGAGAGACGCGCGGATCGTCATAGGGTCGGTTCGGGTGGAAATCCTTGGCCAACTCGATCGGCTTCGGATCGATTTCGACGGCATCGACACTGCGAGCACCTTTTGCCAGCGCGACCGCAACGTCGTTGCCGCTTCCCGCTCCGATGATCAGAACATCACCGAGATCGTCGTCAGCGAGCCGGTCGTAGAGCGGTGTGTAGATCGGAGAGTTTCCATCCTTCACGAACTGCCAATGAGGTGTCCCGTTGACGAACAGCCACATGTCGTCCTTGGGCGGCACGGTGTGCTCCGCCTTGTAGTACGGAGTCCAGATGACGCCATCCTTCGATGATTCGACTCCCAAGACGCTCAGCAGGATCAGGATCGGAATGCCGATGAGGGCGACGTCGAATCGCTTCGGGCGGGTCGCCCAGAGGACGACAACGGCGACGACCGAGCCCCACACGATCGGCTCGGCACCTACGAACGCGAGGATCGTGAAGATGATGATGCCGATCAAACTGCCGATCAGGTCGAACTGATAGGCGTCGAGATTCGCGAGTTGACGAAAGGTTCTCCCGATCGCATCTCCGACACACATCAAAATGACGGCAACTGCGAGAAAGATCGCCGGCAACACCAGTTCACGAGGTGGCCCGGTCGGTCGCAGTTCTGCGCCGAAAAAGATGACATCACTGCCCACTGCCTCCACTCGAATCGGAAAGAAGTACACGAGCAGAACGAGTGCCGTCAGAACGATCGGCATGAAACGAAGGAGTGAGAATTCTGAACGGGCGGCCCAGAGAAAGCCGAGGCCGATTCCGAGAAACGAACCGAGAAGAA
>JBDLRO010000305.1:0-11411 GCA_039800025.1 Actinomycetota bacterium
CGACATCGGTGCATACCTCGCGCACATGGGAGGGTAAAGCGATCAGATTCGCGACTCCCCACAGCAGGACGAACGACGCCGACAACAACCACACGGTTCGCCGCCGAGCTCGATCTTGCAACCCGAAGAATCCGAGTCGACGTGCTGCCATACCCGCACCGTATCGCCAGGGTCCCTATGACATGCCAAACTCGACTCTGCCCGTCGAGTGAAGCCACCGGGCACAGGAGTCCCACTGCGAAATTTGAGGACGAACGCTGCTCAGAGCGTGTCGGGCAGTGCCGTCATCTCTGCAGCCCGTTGGCGATAGTGCTCGATGTCGATGTCTGGACCATCCCTCGAACACGCCCTTATTGAGATGGTGATTTCGTATTGGGCTCCATTGACGGTGGCACCAAAGTCGGATGCTTCGAAAGAAACACCACCCGCAATTCAGAAACGAGATCAATTTGGCCCCACGTCAATCGACCAAGCGAGGATCCCGCGCCAACGTGTGGGAGGAGTGGAGCTGAGGGGAATTGAACCCCTGACCTCTTCCATGCCATGGAAGCGCTCTGCCAACTGAGCTACAGCCCCAAACTGGGACGCCTCACGTTACCAACCGTCACGACGTCACCCAAATACCGCTCCTCGAAAACTCTGACGAAGTGAGATGAACAGTGTCAACCGCCCTCGCCAGCTCGTGCCTGCTTTCGCAAGCAGCCACGCTCACGGACGCTCGAATCGGTTCCCCTCTCCGCACTCGCAGCGCAGTGTGACCGCCGAGTTCGCCGGATCAGGTGGAGGCGGCATGGGGTCGTACACGCCACGATCACGCCACTCGTCCGCACGCTTTTCGACAACTTCCCAATTTGCCCAGAAATCACTCGACGTCACGAGCGATCCCTCAACAACAACGCGATGGTTCTTGTTGCGAACGCGCCACGTCGCATCATCGACAGTGGCGAGCCACGCATCACAGAAAAGACAGTTCAGCTCCGCCATGGGAGGCGTGGAACATCTCGGTAAAGACGTTCGATCTCATAGAACTGTCGCACTTCGTCGAGGAAGACGTGCACGACCACGTCGCCGTAGTCGATCAACACCCACTGCTGTTCGCGGTGTCCTTCGGTGCGAATCGGGGACCGTCCTGTGGCTTCACGCACGCGATCTTCGATTTCGTCGGCGACCGCACGCACGAGTCGCCGGTTCGATGCACCGGTGATCACGAACAATTCGGTGATGCCGAGCACTCCCCCGACGGAAAGCACGATCGTGTCGGTGGCTTGCTTGTCATCGGCTGCGTGAGCAGCAGTTGTTGCGAGCAACCACGCATCATCTGTCGGCTTGAGATCGTCCGACATCGTCATGACTCGGCCGCCACCGACGTCGTGGTGGTCATCAACGTCTCGGGGTCGATGTCTGGATCGGGCGCGGGACCGGTCTTCAAGAACTGCAGGAAAGACTCACCGAGGATCACTTGGATGTCGACACCTTCGATCCCCTCTGCTGCCTTTTCGAAGACGATCTCGCCCAGCATCAAAGACAAATTCTCCGACAAGGCCCGATCCGTTTCGTCGAAATACCTGATGATCGTCACCGGTGGCGGCACATCCCCCACTTGACGAACGAGCATCACATTGGCCGCCATGTACAAGAGCCGTTCGGTGGCACTGCGTGTCACTTCCACGTCCGGGTAGGGGCTGCTCAACGACACGTTGAGAGTCGGGAAGACGGCCACCATTGCACTCGGCGCCATGCTCGCCATGACGCTGATGACTTCACCCGGGTCGTATTCGTACACGTCGAGGCTCTCCGGGTTCTTGCGCAGACTGTTGATCGCGATTGCGTCGATCTGCCAGATGTTGATCGGCCCGGCGAACAATCCCGACATGAACGTCATCATGTCGGCGGGCACCTGCGCACCGACGTCAGGAATCACGCCCACGGGTTCAGCCCCGAGGCGACCGGACGCAACAGCCTTCTGAATGCCGTCCCAGATGGCACGAATCTGCGGCGTGCGCTGTGAGTCGACCTGACGTGTGTCGAGCGACGCGAGCACCGCAGCAGCCTGGATCGGGGCGAATCGGTTCTCTCCGGCCTCTGCGATCACCGTGATGATGTTCAATTCCGAATCGGTGATGTCGGTGACGAAGTCAGCAATGATGGTGCCGACGCGCGCGAGAAGGTCTCCGGTGTCGTCGACGTCGTTCACCGAAACCAGATCGATCTGGCTGTTGGTGATGTTCTCGATGGCGAGCTTCAGACCTTCTTCGCCCTCTTCGGAGAAGACTTGCGAGATCGTCTTCAATCCGCCGACTTCTTGGCCGGGAACGACGATGTTCAACGGCATGAGCATTACCGTTCCGCCAGCACCATCAGGACCGAGCGCAAGAACACTCAGAGCACTGAGAGCGTTGCGTTCATCGACAGTTGCGAAAATCGCCGTCGGCGTACTCGGAATCGTCCGCAGGGGAAGCGATACGACTTCTTCCGCAGCTCGGGAATCACGCACGGCCCTCCATGCGACGACGCTCCCGACCGGAATGGTCAGGAACGAGGCAGCACCGACCACGAATGCAGTCCACGTCACGCGTCGGCGCCGCGCAGCGAGAGCATTCATCGGACGCATGTTCATCGAGTTCATCGCCGACTCCCGACAGTCTCTGCATAGAGAGCGCGCTCCAGGATCACTGCGAGGACAGGGGCTGTGACGAGAAAGTCGAGCGGGCGGCCGTCGACGATTCGTCGACGAAGATCGGTGCTCGAAACATCGAGATGAGGCACCTCGACATGGTGGCACGGGATTCCGTCAGGAACAGGCGCATGAACGCCTGGTCGATCGACGACCACGATCTCGCTCAAGGCAAGAACGTCCTCGAGACGCTCCCATGTGGTGAGGCCAGCAGCTGCATCGTCGCCGACGATCGTGAAGAAACTGGCAGCGGGGTGAAGTCGCGCCAAGCCCGCCAACGTCGCGGCGGTGAAACTCGGGCCACCGTGGTCGATCTCCCAGCGCCCCGCCTCGAGGCCGTCGACGCCGGCAACTGCGGCTTCGACCATGGCAAGGCGGTCCTCTGCCGGTGTGATCGCTCGAGTGCCCTCTTTCTGACATGGGACATTGGCCACCATCAGAATGACTCGGTCGAGGTCGAGAGCATGGCGAACATTGACGGCGGTGACCAGATGTCCGACATGGGGTGGGTCGAAGGTGCCCCCGAAAATGCCGATGCGCTCATGTCCGCCCGTCTCGGGAGTCGCTGCACCTGCCATCACGGGCGAAGTCTATGGGCGCGACCTCATTGCCCGGTTTCGCCTGGACCTCGCCCGATGAGCCAGCCTCAGGATCGGGACAAGAATCCGTCTCGAAGCGCTCAAGTCCGGGGCGACTCGTGCCGAAGATCTGGCGTCCGACCGATCATCCGGGCTGCCGATGGCCGGGCGGACGCTTTTATCAAGAAAATTTCCCAACCACACCCATCCGATACGACACGAGAGAAACAATTTGCTAACCTCAAGGTCCCTTGTCGGGACCCCCCAGGCCCGCCAAGCCCAGTACGACCCACAATTCATTCGCTCGATTCCTCTTGGGATGACTCCACCACAGCCTTCTTCGATGGCAGTGTTTGTGGCAGGAGACACACCTCGACGGGAATCGAATCAGTACCAGAACAGTTGAGACGACCATCATGAATGACTCCATCGGCATCTACCTGAACGACATCGGCAAGGTTCCCCTCCTCACCGCCGAAGACGAGCGCGTGCTGTCGCGCGCGATCGAGAAGGGTCGTGAAGCAGCTGCACGAATCGCAGCTGGCGAGCGCTCCGTCGTGCTCAAGCGAGAGGTGCGCGAAGCCGCAAAGGCCAAGGACCGCTTCATTCGCGCCAACTTGCGTCTCGTTGTGTCGATCGCGCGTCGCTACCCCCTGCCCCAGGGCATGGATCTCCTCGACCTGATTCAGGAAGGCAACCTCGGTCTCGAGCACGCCGTCGACAAGTTCGACTGGCGTCGCGGATTCAAGTTCTCGACGTATGCCACGTTCTGGATTCGTCAGGCGATCGGTCGTGCACTCGATCAGAAGGCCAGCCTCATTCGTATCCCGGGTGACCGTTCGGCCAGTTTGCGTGCGGCTCTGCGTCAGGCAAGTGGTGACGGAGAAACACTCGACATGACCAATGCCGAGCTCCATCGTCTGACCACGCCGGTTTCGCTCGACAAGACCATCGGTGACGACGGAGACGCCACGCTCGGTGACCTCATGGCAAATGGCGACCCCACGCCCGAGGACCACATCATCGCCCAGGGCGAGACCGACCAGCTCAACCAGTTGCTCGACTCCCTCGACCCGCGAGCCCGTTATGCGGTCGAGGCTCGTTTTGGCCTCATCGACGGCGAGCGCAAGAGCTTCCGTGAAGTCGGCGAAAAGTTGGGCGTCACCGCCGAGGCTGCGCGTCGTCTCGTGTCCCGCGCGGTTGCCGGCCTCAAGGAAGAAGCCGAAGACATCTTCGTCGCCTGAGCAGCATCTGACAATTTCTCCATTGTTTCCCCGAACAAGGACGTGAAAACGACCTGACGGCTCCAGCCGTCAGGTCGTTAGGCTTTCCGGCATGGCTGCAACATGGACCCCATCGTCATGGCAATCGTTTCCTGCCGTCCAACAGCCGAGATGGCCCGATGACGGATCTCTCGATCAGGCTCTGAAGCAGATCGCGTCCTATCCCCCGCTCGTGTTCGCAGGCGAGGCTCGCTCCCTGCAGAACGACCTGGCCCAGGTCTGCTCGGGAAACGCTTTCTTGTTACAGGCCGGCGACTGTGCCGAGAGTTTCGACGAGTTCTCTGCGAACAACATTCGTGAGAAGCTCCGTGTCATTTTGCAGATGGCCGTGGTCTTGACCTACAGCCTCGGTGTTCCCACGGTGAAAGTCGGCCGAATGGCAGGCCAGTTCGCCAAGCCTCGCAGCAGCGACACTGAAAAGATCGGCGATCTCGAACTTCCATCGTTCCGTGGCCACATGGTCAACGACCCCGCTCCCCTCGCAGAGGCCCGTATCCCAGCTCCGGACAGGCTCGTGCAGGCCTACCACCAGTCCGCAGCAACGCTGAACTTGGTTCGGGCTTTCGTCAAGGGTGGATTCGCCGACCTTTCTCGGGTCCACGCATGGACGCAGGAGTTCGTCGCATCGAGTCCCGAAGGCCAGCGCTACGAACAGGTGGCAACCGAAATCGAACGAGCCCTCCGCTTCATGCGGGCGTGCGGAGTCGACACCGAGCACAATTCCTCCTTGCACGAAACCGATGTCTTCACGAGTCACGAGGCACTCATCCTTGGTTACGAAGAAGCCTTGACTCGTCAGGACTCGCTCACGGGTGCCTGGTACGACTGCTCGGCACACATGCTCTGGATCGGCGAGCGCACCCGTCAGCTCGATGGAGCTCACATCGAATTCCTGCGCGGCGTCAGCAATCCGATCGGATGCAAGATCGGACCGACGACCACCGTCGATTTCGTTCTCGAACTCTGCAAGACGTTGAACCCTGCGCAGATCCCGGGTCGACTGACCCTGATCAGTCGCATGGGAGCCGACAAGGTCGAGGATTCCCTGCGACCGCTCCTGCGCGCCGTGCGCGACAGCGGGCATCCGGTCGTCTGGGCCTGCGATCCCATGCACGGCAATACATTCACGTCCGCGAGCGGCCTCAAGACGCGACACTTCGACGAAATCATCCGTGAGATCGCCGGTTTCGTCAATGCACATCGCATCGAAGGCACCTGGCCCGGCGGAATCCACGTCGAACTCACCGGAGACAACGTCACGGAATGTCTCGGTGGTGCCGATGATCTCACCGACGCCGATCTCAGTGACCGCTACCAGACGGTCTGCGACCCGCGCCTGAACGCCCGCCAGAGCCTCGACCTCGCCTTCGGTGTGGCTGAGCTTTTGCGTTCGTCCGGCTTTGCCTGAGCACCCTCTCGCCGAGGTCCTCACAGCTGTTCGGCTCTGGCCAGTCGGCAACGTCTGTGCAGGGGTCACCGACGCTGACACGACACTGGCCATCGAAGGTGATGGCCGATTCGTCTTCCGCCTTGCGTCGTTGTCCAAAGCCTTCACTGCATGGGGCATTCTCGTCGCAGTCGAGGAAGGGTCGGTCTCCCTCGAGGATCCCGTCGGACCTCCTGGCGCCACCTTGCGACATTGCCTCGCACATGCTGCGGGATACCCCTTCGAGGGACGAGAACCCATTGCGCATGTGGGCGCCCGGCGCATCTACTCGAATACGGGGATCGAAGTTGCGAGCGAGCACGTGGCAGCTCGAACCGGAATTCCCTTCGAGGACTACCTCCACGAAGCCGTCTTCGCTCCCCTGCATCTCGGCGACACGGCATTGCGGGGATCGCCTGCCCATGGCGTCCACAGCAGCGCCCGAGACACTCTCACGTTCTCACGAGAGATTCTCCGCCCGACGTTGATCTCCTCTGCGACAGCCGCCGAGGCAATGTCGACGCAATACGCCGATCTTGCCGGCATCGTTCCCGGCATGGGGTCGTTCGATCCGAACCCCTGGGGGCTCGCACTGGAGATCCATGGTGACAAGTACCCTCACTGGATGGGTTCTCGCACGTCGCCGAGCACCGTGGGTCATTTCGGCGGAGCGGGCGCCATGTTCTGGGTGGATCCCGATGCTGGCCTTGCGCTCGTCGCACTCACCGATCGTCCATTCGACGAATGGGCAGACATCGCTCGTGCACAGTGGTCAGCACTGAGCGACGCCGTCGTTGCCGCGAGTTTTCATCGATGACCGCTCTCACCTCGACGAAACGCACCGAGCGCATCCTTCTCGGTGCGGCGTTCACCCTTGCTGCGAGCAACTCGGTGGTGTTCGCTCTCATGGGCAACCTGCAGGACGAATACGGGTTCGGCGATGCGGGCCTCGGCTTCATCGCCGCAGCGGGATTCCTGGCGTCGTTCATCGTGCAAGTCACAATTGCCCCACTGGCCGATCGAGGTCGAGCGCGTCACCTGTTGATCGCCGGAACGATCCTTGCCGTCATCGGCAATCTCGTCTTCGCACTCGGGTCGTCTCTCGCCGTGTTCGTCCTTGCACGCGCGATCGCTGGATCCGCCTCGGGCTGCTTCCTGCCTCCCGCGCGAGCACTGATGGCATCCCTCGACACCGAGCGAGTCTCGGAGCGACTCGGCGCTCTCGGCGGCATCGAGCTCGCCGGTTTCGTGACCGGACCGGTGATCGGCGGACTTCTCGTTGGACCCTTCGGATTGCGTTGGCCGTTCATCGTGTTCGCCTGCTCTGCACTCATCGCCACTGTCATCGTGAGCACACAACATCTCCCCACCCTCACCCAAATGGCTGGAACGCAGCGACTCGCATTCGGCCTGTTGCGCAATCGATCGGTGCTGGTTCCGATTCTGTTCCTCGTTTCGCTCGCGCTCCCCGTCGGTCTCTACGACAGCCTCTGGGATCGATTCCTCACCGACCTCGGAGCAAGTGACACCGTCGTCGGTGTCAGCCTCGCCGTCTATGCGATTCCATTCGTCTTGCTGTCACGGGCGGGCGGCCGGCTCGCAGACCGACGCGGACAAGTCGGGATCGCCTTTGTCGCTGTGATCGTCGTGGCCCCGCTCACAGCGCTCTATGGCGCCTTCACATCACCACTTCTGCCGATCACCATCGGGGTCATCGAGTCGTGCGCCCAAGCAGGCGGAGCTCCCGCAGCACAGGGACTTCTCGCCCGCGGGGCGCCTCCAGGGCGAGCAGGAGCAGCGCAGGGTCTTGCTGGCGCATGCAACCAACTCGTGGCCGCTGTCGTCGCGATGCTTGCGACATGGGGCTACGGCCATCTGTCGGCGCCTGCACTCTTCACGATCGCCGGTGCCTGCGTTCTGATCTTGGGGACGGTCGCCCGTGTCCTCGCTCGGGACCTCGACAGGCCCGAGACAATTCTCAGCTGAGGCGTTCGATGATCATGGCCAGACCCTGGCCGCCACCGACACACATCGTCTCGAGACCGATGGTCTTGTTCGTCTCCTGAAGACCGTGGATCAACGTCGTCATGATGCGCGCACCCGTCATGCCGAAGGGGTGACCGAGGGCGATTGCACCTCCGTGCACGTTCAACTTGTCCCACGAGACTCCGAGGTGCTTCGCCGACGGAATGACCTGGGCCGCGAACGCTTCGTTTATCTCGACGAGATCGACATCGTCGATCGTCATGCCGGCACGCTTCAGAGCCTGGCGGCTCGCCTCGATCGGTCCGAGACCCATGATCTCGGGGTCGAGAGCGGATACGCCGCTCGACACGACTCGTGCCAGTGGGGTGATGCCGAGTTGCTTGGCTTTGGTGTCGCTCATCACCATCACGGCTGCGGCACCGTCGTTCAGCGGACACGCATTTCCTGCGGTGATCTGTCCGTCGGGGCGAAATGCCGGCTTGAGAGAGGCGAGGCCTTCGAGGGTCGTTCCCTCACGCGGGCAGTCGTCCTTCGACACGACCGTTCCATCGGGAAGCGTCAGCGGCGTGATCTCCGCTTCGAAGAAGCCGTTCGCCACATTTGCGCTCGCGCGGTCCTGGCTGAGTTTCGCGAACTGGTCCATCTCTTCGCGAGTGACGCCCTCGATCTCGCGCACGTTTTCGGCCGTCTGGCCCATGGCGATGTAGGCGTCCGGGAGGCCGGCCGCCGGCGTCCAGGTCGGCTGACCGCCACCGGCGCGCAACTGCGTCCTCTGACCGGGCTCACCGAAAATCGAGTTCGGTGCCGTATCGGACGCTCCCGAGGCATAGCGGCTCACAGCTTCGACACCGGCGGCGATGAAGCAGTCACCTTCGCCGGCCTTGATGGCATGAGCAGCCATGCGGATGGTCTGCAAGCTCGACGAGCAGTAGCGGTTGACCACGACGCCGGGGGCTTCCGGAATTCCGGCGAGCAGCGCAACCATGCGTCCGAGGTTGAACCCGGCCTCACCAGCTGGCTGACCCACTCCCATGATCAGGTCTTCGACGTCGGAGCCCTTGACCTGGGGCACCTTGGCCATGAGTGCCCGCACGATTTGTGCGGCCATGTCGTCGGTGCGCAGAGTGGTCAGCGAACCCTTGTTGGCTCGACCGATGGGGCTGCGGGATGTGGCGACGATGACTGCTTCGGGCATGGAAATCTCCGTTCTCGAGAAGTACTCACCGCCTTCCAGCAAGCACTTCGGGACCCACTGATGTTAGCCAAGTCCTCTTGTCTTCGACCCGTTCGACCTCGGGTCGACGGCGGGCCTGCACGAATCGATCAGGGGGCGATCTCGTTGAATGTGCGCAGTACCGGGCCTCTCGGCGTGAGGGCGATCCGCGTCACCGACGCCGTGTCGAGTTGCGTCCTCCACCCGACCCCGACATCCACACCGAGCGCCCATGCCATCGACGATTTGATCGGCGACACGTGGGTGACGATCACTGCAGTGCGCCCCTCGAGGCGGTCCATCAGGTCATCACATGCGGACGCGACCCGCTCCTGTACCGAGACCAGCGACTCACCCTGTTCGGGAGCGAACGAGGGGTTCCGTCGCCATTCGGACCAGATATCACCTGGCACATCGATCTGACGAAGACCTTCGAGGGTGCCGTAGTCGATCTCGATCCACCTCTCATCGACGGACATCTCGAGCGCCAATTCGTTCGCAATCGTCTGCGCCGTCTGTTGCGCTCTCACGAGTGGGCTGCACACCACGAGAGAATTGCCGTCCACCGTCGCCTTCAGATGACGGGCGACGCGCGCTGCCTGTTCTCGACCGACGTCGTCGAGTGGATTGTCCGTGCGACCCTGAAGGCGTCCTTGCGCGTTGTATGCAGTGCGACCGTGCCGCACGATGACGAGCTGTCCCGATGTCATGCTGTGAGCCACCCTTCTCGCAGGAAGGTTCGGCGGCGCTGCGGATCACGCAGCCCGAAACGACGAACGGCATACGCACACAGAAGAAGTCCTGCGATCTCGAGCACGATGTTGAACATCCCGCGTTCGACGACCGGCAGCCGGCTGTCCGCGAACGACAACCCCGTGACGGGCCACCAGAACACCTTCGTATCGTCGAAGGCGCCGTCGACGATGAGATGCACGAACATGCCAATGGGGATCGCCAAGAGCCGCTTGCGCCACAGCCTGCGGCCGATCGTGGTGAGCATGACGACGAACAGCACGCCGACACTCATCGTGACCGAATGGAATCCTCGTGCACCACCCCAGATTCCATCGATCACATCGGGAAGCAGAACGCCCGCGATCAAGAAGCGATAGTCGAATCGGGGATCCCGAAAAACGGACCAGACCGCAAGAACCGACGTTCCGACGAACCAGAGCAACACGGTCAACGCACCAAGAGCCGGTTGCAGTTCGGACATTCGGCGATTGCATCGGGCGGCAGTCGTTTGATGGCGTCGAGTTCCGAAATCGAAATGTCCATGTGACATCCCCCGCACACGCCGTGTTTGATCTCGGCGACGGCGATTCCCGCGAACGACTTCCTGCGCTTGTCGTATTCCTCGAGATCGGGAAGCGACATGATCGCCACTGCTTCGCTGCGACGATACTGAAGACGCTCGATCTCGGCATCCATGATCGCCATCGCCCGCTGCAGATCGGCTCGCGCTGTGCTTTCGGCGTCCGCTGCTTCCTTTTCCAAGTGCAAGAGCTCGATCAGGCGCTCTTCGGCCCGACCTGCTGCCTCGAGAAGTTCGAGGCCGCGATCGTCGAGATCGCTCCTCTTGAGATTCAGCGTGGCAATTTCGTGCTGCAACGCTTCTGCCTCACGGGGCGCGATCACTGTCTTGAGCTGAGCTTCGAGCCGAGCCCGGTGCTTGTCCACGTCGGCGCTCTCGGCCTCGATCGACGCCAGTTCCGACTCCTGCGTCTGCTGTTCTCGGCGAACGTCATCTCGCTGCGATCGAATACGCGCCAGATCCTGTTCGCGATCTCCATGTGCTGTCCGCTCCGCGAGGTGGTCGAGCGCATGGCGGGCCTGGTCGATCAGGACGTCGATGTATTGGAGCTCCAGCATGGCCTTCAGATCCATAGTGACTCCCGATCGATCACGTCCACATCCATGACGCTACGGCACGGGGACGCTACGGAACAGGCGGACAGGGAACGACGGCGTACTCGTTGGGATCGACAGTCGGTACCGGCCAGATGGGGTCGATCATTCCCCGCGGCACGGTTGTCGTGATCCGAGCGACATCAGGTGGAGGGTTGGCAACCGTTCCATAACCGGATCCAGGAGTGACTGGCCTGGTGACGGCAGTCGTTTCCGGAGTCTCGAGGTCGTCAGCCTGGGTCGTCGACGTCGTCGAGAACCGGTCGAGCAACGAGTCGAGCGAACTTTGAGGGGTGGCGTACGCAAGGCAGTCCACACCCGGCAAGAAGATCTGGAAAGGCTC
>JBDLRO010000306.1:0-2659 GCA_039800025.1 Actinomycetota bacterium
AGGTCGTCGAGCCCGAGCACACCGAAACCAGCAGCTCGCTCGATCAGAAGGTGGAGAAGGTCCCCAGTTGCGAGAACGTCGTCGAGTGCCCGGTGACTCGGTTGGTGTGCAAGTCGGAGTCGAGACGCAAGAGTTCCCAACTTGCAGTCGGGCACTTCGTCGCGGACGAGTCGACGCGCGAGGTGAACGGTGTCCACGACCTTGTTGGTGAGCGGCTCACGTCCGTCTCGAATCAGAGAGGCATTCAGGAACCCCATGTCGAAGCGCGCATTGTGAGCAACGATCACGGCATCGCCGATGAACTCGAGGAAGGTCGGCAGGATCGACTCGATGCGAGGAGCGGGAAGAAGCATTGCCTCGGTGATTCCCGTCAGGACCGTGATGAAAGGAGGGATCGGGCATTCGGGGTTGATGAGCGTCTGGAACGTGCCCATGCATTCGCCGCCTCGGTACTTCGCCGCACCGATCTCCGTGATCCGGTCGAAATCGGATGAGCCGCCGGTCGTTTCGAAGTCGATCACGCAGAAGGTGACATCCGCGAGTGGAGTGCCGATGTCATCGAAAGACTTCTGGATGCCCGGAACTCCCGTAGTTGGTCGACTCGTCCGCGCACCGACGGGGCGCGTGGGGGCGGAGTCGTTGCGGGACACTCCCTGAGTGTTCACGAACAGATGTACGGTGTCAAGCACTGTCGCAACCGTACTCATGGGGTGTGTCGATCGACCCGGGAGCCCACGACTCGAACTTCTACGATCCGAACATGGCAGATTCCGGCGCAACAGATCGACAGCCCATGGTTCAAGACGTGGGAGAAGGCTGTTTTGCCTACATCCAGCCAGACGGAAGTTGGGGGTGGAGCAATGCCGGACTGGTCGTCGCTGACGGTGCATCCCTCCTCGTCGACACCCTCTTCGACTTGCATCTCACTCGCAGAATGCTCGAATCGCTCAAACCTCTCGTCAGGACGTCTCCCATTCGCTCGCTCGTGAATACCCACGCGAATGGTGACCACTGCTACGGCAATCAGCTGGTCGAGGATGCGGAGATCATCTCATCGGCGGCAGCAGCCCACGAGATGACAGAGGTTCCGCCCGCAATGCTTGCGGCTTTGAACGCCGACTCGGGAGAGATCGGAACTCTGTTCCGACGCTTCTTCGGTTCATTCGACTTCGAGGGGATCGAATTGAAACTGCCGACTCGCACGTTCGAGGGTCGCCTCGATCTCGATGTCGCAGGTCGCGCCATCGAATTGATCGAAGTCGGCCCGGCACACACGCGCGGTGACGTCATCGTCCACGTTCCTGATGCGCGCACTGTGTACACCGGGGACATCTTGTTCATCGGGGGAACGCCGATCGTGTGGGCCGGTCCATTGTCGAATTGGATCGCAGCATGCGACCTGATGCTCGGCATGGATGTCGATGTCGTCGTCCCGGGACACGGTCCCGTCACGAACAAGAGCGGAGTCGTCGAAGTGCGCGACTACTTGGCATTCATCGAGTTGGAGGCGACTCGAACCCATGCGGCCGGTCTCGATGCTTTCGATGCAGCGCGCGAGATCGCGCGGAGCATGGGCGCGGACGGCTCGTCGTATGCGAAGTGGGGAGAGTTCGGGCGCATCAGCGTCAACGTGGATACCGTCTACCGAAGTCTCGATACGCGACATCGAACACCCGACGTCATCGAGCAATTCAGGCGGATGGCTGCAATCGAGACCGGTTCTTGATCGTCCGTCGAGAGGCGAGAATCCATCCGACGACAACCGCTGTGGCGAAGATGAGCCACTGGATGGCATACGAAAGATGTGAACCCTCTGACAATGTCGGGCGTGCAACTGGCTCCAGTGACACATCTTCTGCTGGTTCGGATGCTTCTGCATACAACGCGAGGGGCAGCACGGTGCCATCGATTTGCTGGGCGATCCGGTCGATGTCGAGTCGAAAGAACTCTCGGACTTCTCCCGCAGGCGTGGTCAAGTCGGTGGCTCGACGGGCGTCGGACGTGCGACTGGTTCCGATCACCGTGACAGTCCCGTCTGGTGGGCGAGGAACATCCATGTCGAGTGGGAGAAATCCGCGGACGACGAGGAGGATCGATCCATCTTCGAGCTCCAAGGGAGTCACGACGTTGAGTCCCGCCCTGCCACCTTGGCTGCGATTGAGGATCAGCACTTCGTCGTCGGGTCGATACGTCCCGACTGCGCCGACCCGCCTCCACTCGGAAACTTCGGGCGCCGACATGTCGAGTGCGGCGACATCCACGACTGCTTCCGTCGAGCGCTGTTCGACTCGAGAATTGAATTCCTGCCGCTGATCCAAGCGGTCGAATTGCCACAGCGAGAGATTGACCATCGCGACCACGGCTGCGGCGCACAGCACGTGGAAAGCGATCATCTTCGGCCGCAGGAGGGGAGACGCCATGAAAATCACGGTATCTCAGGCGAGCGCCGGGCCTGTGAGCTTCCTCTTGGCGGTTCGAGGATTCCTCGTTGCTCGCTGGAGAGACAACTCGTGATTGTGGCACGCTGGGTGCGTGTCACAATCCGAAGGGTTCCCGGATTTCAAGATTCCGCACGCCGAAAAGATCGAGTGGATGATCGAAACGAACGGATGGGCGCTCGAGCCCGTCGCTGCGAATGTCGACAGCGATTCGCCCCGGG